>JBAXJI010000001.1:0-105824 GCA_037137935.1 Candidatus Saccharimonadota bacterium
GTCCCCGTCAATTCCTTTATGTTTTAGTCTTGCGACCGTACTCCACAGGCGGGATACTTAACGCGTTAGCTTCGCTACTAGAAGGGTCGATACTTCTAACAGCTAGTATCCATAGTTTACGGCGTGGACTACCGGGGTATCTAATCCCGTTCGCTCCCCACGCTTTCGTGCCTTAGTGTCAGAAATGGGCCAGTAGACTGCTTACGCCATCGGTGTTCCTTCTAATATCTACGGATTTCACTCCTACACTAGAAATTCCATCTACCTCTCCCATTCTCAAGCTATGCAGTTTAAATAATGTGTACACGGTTGAGCCGTGTGATTTCACTACCTACTTACATTGCCACCTACGCAACTCTTTACGCCCAGTAATTCCGGATAACGCTTGGGTCCCACGTATGACCGCGGCTGCTGGCACGTAGTTAGCAGACCCTTATTCGTCTATTACCGTCATATTCTTCATAGACAAAAGCAGTTTACAACCCGAAGGCCTTCATCCTGCACGCGGCGTTGCTCCATCAGGCTTTCGCCCATTGTGGAAGATTCCCTACTGCTGCCTCCCGTAGGAGTCTGGACCGTGTCTCAGTTCCAGTCTGGCTGGTCATCCTCTCAGACCAGCTAAAGATCGTCGCCTTGGTGAGCCATTACCTCACCAACAAGCTAATCTTACGCAGGCCGTTCCCAAAGCGCATAAAGCTTTAATCCGAAGATCACATGCGGTATTAGACACCGTTTCCGGTGCTTATCCCTCACTTTGGGGTACATTCCTACGCGTTACTCAGCCGTCCGCCGCTCGTGTATTCTACACACATTATTCGACATCGTTCTCTAGCCAGAGAACAAGGTTCAGATAGTTTCTGTCCGAAGACTGACTTGTCTGGTCAAATAATAAGTGCAGAACCTTACCGCTCGACTTGCATGTATTAGGCACGCCGCCAGCGTTCATCCTGAGCCAGGATCAAACTCTCCAAAAAAAGAATTAAATCTAGACTTCAGTCGAACATGTAGTCGTTAAACTACACTGACTTTATTTTTAAAACAATTCTTGCGCCCCGCTTATTGGCGGGACTATTGAACTGACGTTGATTTGCACTATTCAATTTTTAAAGTTCGCTAGTTAAATAGACTCTTGTGACAGAACCTCCAAACGAGCTCAAAACATATTACCCCGTCTCAACAGATATTGCAACCCTATTTTGTGGCCATGTTGGTAGTGGTTATTACAACAATCGATTACTAACGATTTATTTTTTGGCTGAGTCTGATTTTGGTGGAGTAATTTCGGCTACTTCGTCGGCGTCAATTTCTTCGGTTTTGTCGACTAATGCTAGCGATACTACTTCGTCATTCTCGTTAATGCGCATGATGCGAACACCTTGCGTGGCGCGACCTAGTTGTGGGATGTTCTTAAGCCCTAGGCGGATAGTTTGGCCCTGCTGCGAGATAATGATCACTTCTTCGGTATCGTCGGCTGAGAGGGTCTTAACGCCAATCAGGTTGCCTGTTTTGGTGTTGACGATGGCTGAACGGATACCAACACCGCCGCGAGCGTGTGGAGTGAACTGGTCAATCTTGGTGCGCTTGCCGTAACCGTGCTTGCTGATTACGAAGATGCTGGAGTCTTTTTTGACTGTGTCCATGCCGATAACTTCGTCGCCTGCTCGCAAACGGATACCACGGACACCGCGTGAGACTCGACCCATTGGGCGAGCATCCTTTTCTTGGAAGCGGATTGCCTGGCCAAGTGAGGTGCTGATGACGATTTCGTCTGTTCCGGAAGTCATTCTAATCCAGCGCAGTTCATCTTTGTCGTCTAGATTTATGGCTATCAAGCCGGAGTTACGAACGTTCTTGTATTGCTCAAATGGAGTCTTCTTGACAACGCCTCGGACAGTACACATAAACAAGTAACCGTCTTTGTCGCCCTTACTGACATTGATGATCGAGCTAACACGCTCCTCAGGCTGTAACTGTAGCAAGTTAACTAGTGCAACACCTTTGGCGTTTAGGCCGACGGCTGGTACTTCGTATGTCTTGAGGCGGAAAACGCGACCACGGTTTGTGAAGAACAAGATGTAGTCATGAGTAGAGGCGTTAACAACGTGCTCGATAACGTCTTCTTCTCTTGTAGCCATACCTCGTCTGCCCTTGCCGCCGCGACCTTGGCGCTTATATTCGGCTAACGGACTACGCTTTATGTAGTTAGCTGATGTAAGAGTTACAGCAACTTGTTCGTCAGGAATCAGATCTTCATCGCTCAATTTACCTAGCTCACTATCAACAATCTTAGTGCGTCGTTCGTCACCAAACTGCTTCTTCATTTCTATTAATTCAGTCTTGATGATTTTTAGAATTTCTTGCTCGCTAGCCAAAATACCTTCTAGTTTTGCAATAATCTTCAATAATTCGGCTAATTCGTCTTCGATTTTTTGACGCTCAAGGCCAGTTAGCGTGCGTAGCTGCATCGCCAAAATAGCTTTTGCCTGAATCTCTGATAGCTTAAACTTAGCTATTAAACTCGTCTGGGCTTCGTCTGCGCTCTTGCTGGCACGAATCGTCTTAATGACTTCATCAATGTGATCAAGGGCTATCTTGAGGCCTTCTAGGATGTGAGCGCGCTCCTGCGCTTTGCGAAGTTCGTACTCGGTGCGACGACGTACAACAACTTGCCGGTGCTTTAGGTATTCCTGAAGAATATCTTGCAGGCCAAGCACGCGAGGCTGGATGCCATCAACTAGCGCCAACATATTGTAGTGGAAGCTAGTCTGTAATGGAGTCAATTTATAGAGTTGGTTTAGGATCTTCTTCGGGTAGGCGTCCTTCTTGAGGTCGATCACCATACGAACAGCGCCACGAGCGGTTTCGTCGCGAATATCACTAATGCCAACAATCTTCTTTTCGTGGACTAGATCGGCAATCTTAAGAATCAAACTCTCTTTGTTGAGGGCGTAAGGAATTTCGCTGATTATAATCTGATGACGACCTTTGGCGTTCTCTTCGATATTAGCAACACCACGGACGACAACACCACCACGACCGGTAGCAAAAGCAGTTCGAATAGAGTCGCGGCCATAGACAATACCGCCTGTTGGGAAGTCAGGACCCTTAACGTGCACTAGCAAATCATCTAATGTAGCGTCAGGCTTGTCGATAATAGTGATTATCGCGTCGACGATTTCGTTCAAGTTGTGAGGCGGAATGTTAGTGGCCATACCTACGGCGATACCAACTTGACCGTTTAGTAGAAGGTTTGGCAATTTAGCTGGCAAGACCTCTGGTTCTTGACGAGTACCATCGTAGTTATCGCGGAAAGGTACTGTTTCTTTTTCGATATCGGCAAGCATAGCTTCGGCATGAGATGTCATTTTGGCTTCAGTATATCGATAGGCAGCCGCTGGGTCGCCGTCCATAGAACCGAAGTTACCCTGACCATTAACTAGCATATAGCGCATAGCCCAAGGCTGAGCCATACGGACCATTGATTCATAAATCGCGCTGTCGCCGTGCGGGTGATATTTACCCATAACTTCACCGACGATCTGAGCGCTCTTAACAGTCTTGCCGCCAGGCGTAATGCCCATTCGGTTCATGACATACAAAATACGACGATGGACCGGTTTTAGACCGTCACGAACGTCTGGCAAAGCGCGCGCTACGATAACGCTCATAGAATAACGCAAGTAGCTGTCTTCCATGACATCTTCAACCTTGCGGCGTTCAACAACTCTTGAGTGACTGGTGTCTAATACATCGTCGTCTTCGTAACGACCAGACTCTACGACTTCTACATCGTTAGCTTCAATTGGTACTAATTCGTCTTTAATTTCATCATCCATATCGTTATTTACCATTTACCATTCTACATTTATCATTTATTTCGCATTTACCATTTAGCTCCAAAAGACCAGCCGTCTGATCAATGTTCAATGACAAATAAATGCCAAATGCCAAATGTTCAATGCTAAATTGGCGGCTCATACGTCCAAATCCTTTACAAACTTAGCATGCGTCTGAATAAAGTTCTTTCGCAGTTCTACTTCGGTACCCATCAATTTATTAAAGATAGCGTCTGACTTTTCGGCGTCGTTTACGCGCACCTGAACGAGCACTCGCTGCTCTGGGTTCATAGTCGTCTCGAACAACTGTTCGGCATCCATTTCACCAAGACCCTTGTAGCGCTTCTGTTCCATAAATCCGGCTTGTTTGATGCGATCGTCTGTAGCTTCAACCTTTAGGCCCTCTTTGCGGCGAGCTTCTATTCTCTCGGTCAAAACTTTTTCAAGCTCTTCTTCGTCGTAAATAAATACACTTGATTTACGGCCAGGCTTAACGAGTTCAAATAGAGGTGGTTTGGCTAAGTATAGATAACCGCCGTCGATGATAGGCTTCATAAAGCGGAAGAAGAATGTCAGCAACAAAGTGGTGATGTGTGAACCGTCGACATCGGCATCGGTCATGATAATGATACGGTGGTAGCGTAGGCCATCCATATTAAACTGCTCTTCAATACCAACACCTAAGGCTTTTATTAGAGTGACAATTTCGTTGTTGCCGAGCATTCGGTCAAGACGAGCTCTTTCTACGTTCAACACCTTACCTCTGAGAGGCAAAATAGCTTGTGACTTGCTGTCACGGCCACCCTTGGCAGAACCACCGGCAGAGTCACCCTCTACGATGTATAGTTCAGAGTCGGCTGGATTCTTGTTAGAACAGTCGGCCAATTTACCTGGCAGACCAGAACCTTCCAACACGCCCTTACGAATAATGTTGTCACGAGCGGCACGAGCGGCCTTGCGGGCACGAGCGGCCAATAAGGCCTTGCCGACAATCTTACGACCTACGGCTGGATGTTCTTCCATGTAATAATTTAAGTATTCACCGACAACTTGCTCGACATAGCCGCGAACCTCTGGGTTACCCAACTTGTTTTTGGTCTGACCTTCGAATTGTGGATCGGGTAATTTAACAAGAATAACGGCAGTTAGACCTTCGCGGGTATCTTCGCCAGTTAAGTTCTCTTCTTTCTCTTTGAGTAGACCGTTTTTGCGTGCGTAATCATTAACGACACGAGTTAAGGCAGCTCGGAAGCCAGTCATGTGTGTGCCGCCGTCTGGGTTGTATACGTTGTTAGCAAAAGCCTTTACTGTCTCAGTGTAGCTTTCGGCGTATTGCATTGCGATTTCCACGCCGCTGCCGCTCACTTCTTTCTCGACATAGAAGA
This sequence comes from Candidatus Saccharimonadota bacterium, assembly GCA_037137935.1. Taxonomy (GTDB): domain Bacteria; phylum Patescibacteriota; class Saccharimonadia; order Saccharimonadales; family AQU-01; genus CALRGT01. The sequence goes on from JBAXJI010000001.1 coordinate 5,222, forward strand.
CGTCGTCGTCTACTACTTCTTTACCTAGGTTAAGGTGCTTAACGTATGATCTAATTCCGCCCTCAAAGTAGAAACCATAACGCTGACCAGTTCTCTCGTCATGAACATCGGTACGCAAACCTTTTGTTAGGTAGGCTTGGTGGCGCAAATAATCGACAACCCATTGATAGTCAAAAGTGATTTCTGGGAAGATTGTGTCGTCTGGGTGGAAGATGATAGTGGTGCCGCTCTCGGTGGTCTTCTCGCCTTTCTTGATTGGAGTCAAAGGAACTCCGCGCTCGTAATCTTGGCGATAGACGTAACCGTCCTTGCGAATTTCGGCGTGCAATTTGGTTGAAAGTGCGTTTACGACGCTACTACCAACACCGTGAAGACCAGATGAAACTTTATAACCGCCGCCGCCGAACTTACCACCGGCGTGCAATACAGTAAGGACTGTTTCTAGTCCGCTTTTGCCAGTTTTGCCGACAATATCAACAGGGATACCACGGCCATTATCAGTAACCTTTACACCGCCATCAGCCTGTAATACCACGTGTAATTCGGTGGCGTGACCAGCGATAGCTTCGTCGACAGAGTTGTCGGCAATTTCTTTAATAAGGTGATGGAGACCCTCTAGACCAGTACCACCGATATACATACCGGGTCGTTTGCGAACTGGTTCGAGACCTTCAAGGACTTGAATTTGTGATGAATCGTATGCATCTTCTTTTGCCGGTTTTGTCTGTTTAGCCACTATAAAACTACCCTCTTTGACTTAATTTCCAAGATATTTAGATACGCCCACTGCTTGCATCGATTATAGATTATCCGGACTGGTATGGCAACTATTTACAGAGTAAGAAAAACAATGCTTCTTTAATAGCCTCCTGATATTACATATTAGCTGAATCTTATTGTGACTAATGGCAGCTTATGCTTAAATACTTACAGAATAACTCCTGTTTAGTGAGAGTAAAATAATGTTCAAGAAGTTGCTATCTAATTTACCTTATAGTCCAGGCCTTATTGATGAGGTCGCTTTTTATGCCAAGCGTCTTCGTAGGGAGACTATTGTGCGTCGAACCGGATTTATCTTGATCATCCTTACCGTGTTTATACAGATGTTCGCCTTAATTAGCCCTCCACAAGCATCATTAGCGCAGTCCAATAATGACTTGATTAACGGAGGCGTAAGATCGGCTGAAGATGCTATCAACAACTGTCGCTCTAGTAGCTCTGACTACGCTGATATACTGGCGAACTTTAATATTGATTGTGCTGACTTGGCGAATGCCAAAGATGTTAAGCTCGACTCCAAAGACTTTCACGGCGAACTCTATACCACCGGCCGCCTAGCTTACGGTAAAGCCGGCGAAACTCCGCTAAATATTAAGGCAAAGACTTACTGGTTGCGCAAATTATCTGATTACGACAACGGCTCAACCAAACACGATGCCCTTCTCGTCACCAACAAAGACGGTCAGAAGTTTTATATAGTTAAAGATTGTGGTGGTGGCCTGACATTCGTCGGCATTCCACCCACTCCAAAAGCAAAATGCGAATGGTCTGCGTCTCTGTTATCTACCGACCCTAAATGCTCCGAGCCCTGCCCTATTGCCAGCAAAAAAAACATAGCCAAGACTAGTTCTGAATGTTACGAGGCTTGTCCGGTCAAAGGTAAATCTAATATAAAGTCCAATAATGTCGCTTGTTTCGAGCCCTGCCCTTATAGAAGCAAAGAGGCTTACGCCAAAAACTCCAGCAGCTGTTTCGAGCCTTGCACATACAACAGCTCACTCACAGCCACTAGTAGCGACTGTAAGCCATGTAAGAGCTCTCAGACGCGTGAAGATAAAACATCCTGCCTGAGACTCGGCAAGACGGTCAAAAACGACACCAGCAAGCTAAATAACGCCAACGGATCTACCGCTAAGCCTAATGACGTGCTCACCTACACTTTATCCGTCACCAACGACGGTGACTCGTCCATCAAAAACTTCGTTGTCCAAGAAAATATAAGCGACATACTCGACTACTCCGACATCTCACAGACTAGCGGCGGAATAATCAATAAAAATATTATTAGTTGGCCAGCCGAGGATATTGGTGGTGGCAAAACCTTGGTCAAGAATTTTAGCGTCAAGATAAAGAACGCACTTCCTGCAACGCCTGTTTCGGCTAGTGATCCAAATCATTATGATTTAAAGATGACAAACGTGTATGGAACTTCTGTGACCGTAAAACTACCTCCCTCAGTCATCAAAAATATCGAAATAACGACCAAAATACTACCCAACACTGGCGTCAAAGGCAGCTTAGCTATTTGCTTCGTATTACTGGTCTTGGCCGGCTACTTCTTCGCTCGATCACGCTTAATGTTGAGAGAACTAGCAATAATTAAAGCCGACCATCATGACGGCGGGGAGTCTTACTGATATGGGCGAACAGCACCCTGGAAAAATTAGCGAAAAGCCTACTGGCAAAGACGATTATTTAGATTTACTCAAACCAAGTGTCGCCGAGACAACAGATACCGACTATGAAGCCGCTAGATTAAGCTCTCTAGAGCAATCTCGTCAATTAGTAGAACAAAGCGCTACCAGTTCTGAATTAATGAACAAGGCCGAAAAGACCCCAGAAATAGTACCCGAGATTCAAGTCACAACTAGCCTTAAAAAAGACGGTTTTGACAGAGTAATTATTCGCACAAGAAAGCAATTACCACTTACCGGACGAATACTAAGCAAGGTTATCCATCAGCCAATAATCGACTTCATAAGTGATGCTGGCGAGAATACCATTGCCCGACCGTCAGGATTACTAGGCGGAGGCATAGTCTCCCTACTAGGTAGCGGCGTAATACTCTACACTGCAAAGAACTACGGTTTTCGCTATAATTTATTAGCTTTTTTCCTATTGTTTTTGGCAGGATTCATCATCGGCCTAATCATAGAGAAGCTATTGCACTATGCTCTTAAACTCCGAAAATAATATCTACTAGTTGTTTCGATCGATATTGATGACATGCTCTGTGTGCGTTGATGCAGGAGTAGTTTTGCCTAGATGAAGTTCGCCGTTATGGACTGGCTCTGGACTAACTTGGGCTGGAACAGGTTGAGCGGCGTTATGGTTTAGGCTCTCTCGCAATTCGGCGGCAACACCTGCTATCTCCTTATCCTCAAGCTGAGAACTGGAGATATTAGTTGTTGTGGTGGCTGGGTGCGTAGTTTCTGTAAAAGGAAGCCTATGGGCGCTGTCACGGGTCAAAGACTCGCTATCATCTTGATCAGTAGCTATGAATTTGGAATCATGGCGATCAATTTGAGGTGAAATAGTCGCAGTGTCTGGGGTGGCGGCTGGAATATTATTGGCTGCAACGACTGGACTATTGCTGGCCACAGGCGCTACCGGTAATGGTGTTGGTGCTATCGGCGGTTGAGGCTGACTGGCCTGTGGCGCAACAGATGGCTTGGCAGGCTGCCCAGCGCCTGCAGGAGTGACTGTTTGACGCTTAGTTAACCAATCATCCAAAAACGACGGTGCAGGAGCTCCAGGCGCTCTTGGAGGCGCGGTAGGGGCTGGACTAGCTGGCCTTTGACCACCAACTGAAGCAGCGGGCGTTGGAGCCTCTACGGTTTTAAGTCTGGCAAATATTTCTTTCTCTATCTGATCCTTAGCTCGCCCAAATTTTGCTGCCGACAATTGTTTAAGCGCCTTACCTAGTTCTAAATTAGCTGACCCTAGTGGAGGCAAAGTAGCCATGCTGAAGGATTGCGTCGGAATACCGCCAATCAACATCTGTGTAATAGTGTTAAAGTTTGGAATACGCAACACATCCTCGCGTTCAAAAATTGGCGAAAACTTCTTGCTCAAACTGTCAGCATCAGCATCCGACCCGACACGGAAAGACACAGTCGTACCAACGTTACCAAATACGGCATCACGAATCTCATCTGTTAACTGAGTAGTGAATTGGTTGGCAACGATCAAGTTAAGGCGATACTTTCTGGCCTCTGACATGATTGTGGCAAAAGAATCTGTGGCAAAGTTCTGGAACTCATCAACATATAGACAAAAATCTTGTCGATCGTCCTCATAAATATCGGCTCGGCTCATGGCGGCAGCTTGGAACTTCATAACAAAAATCATACCCAACAGTTTTGAGTTCAACTCTCCTGTACGCCCCTTAGACAAGTTAACGAATAGGATCTTTTTATTATCCATAATGTCTCTAAGGTTGAATGAGCTCTTCTGCTGACCGATGATATTACGCATCATCTCGTTAGACAAAAACGCACCGAACTTACTCACAACCCAGCTTGTGACCTCACCTGCCTCGTTTGACTTCTGTGAGTTCGGCCACTCTTTGGTCCAGAAATCTAACACGTTACGATCGGTCACGTACTGCAACTTAGCTTTCATAAACTCTGAATCAATCAGTAGTTTTGGAATATCGACGAAGGTTCCACCCTTAGGATCAGCCATTAGAAGTAAGGCGCTATTGGTGAATATACGCTCAAACCTAGGCCCAATTATTCCCTGCTTTTGTGGGTCATACAATTTATAAAGCATGTTGATGGATTCTTGAATCAAAAAGTCCTTCTGCTCAGGAGCGTAGAACTCAAACAGGTTTAGACCCATTGGGAAATCCATGTCGGATGGGTTGAAGTAGACAATATCCTCGGTGCGTTCCTTCGGAACCATAGACATAAGGTTGTCTACTGTGTCACCGTGAGGATCAACAAAAGCGAACCCCCTACCCGCTAGCATGTCCTGAAGTGCCAAATTTTCTAGAAACACCGACTTTCCTGTACCCGTCTGTCCAACTACATACATGTGGCGACGGCGGTCCTCTAGACTCAACCGTATAGGCTTTTTGACGCCACGAAACACATTGTAGCCAAGCATCAGGCCGTTTTCGGGCATATTGCGTGGACCATCAACCTGCTTAGAGGCTTGACGAGCAAGCTGTGTAGTAGGTATATTCTTGTGATCTGGGAAGTGAAATAGCGTAGCTAATTCAACAGAGTTTAGAATATTCTTATTATTCTCTTGCGGGAAAAATCTCATAATAAATGCTGTGGCAAAACTTTCTATATCTGCAGCGTCAGTGTATTTGAAACCGTTTTTGCCAGGCGCATCAAATAAAGAAAACGCAGCCACCATACTGCTCTTAATAGCTTGTGCCTTTTGCGGATTATTAGAAGATGCAATGACACGAATCAAGACTTCAAATCCAGGGTGCCTTGTCTTGTCATCTATGGCGTCAACTATCTGCTGATCAAGAGCTGACAACTGTTTTGTCTGAGACTTTTCACTAGTACCACCGACATGCTCGGGAGGTCGCCAAAGTGCTGCTGGAACTTGGCGCCACCAACCAATCGTAGAACTGTTAAATTTAGTTTTACTGCTCTCGCCACCGCGCTTCTCAGAAGAAACAGATTGCGACTGCTTGCGCCAATCGTCATGCGCTGGCCTCATCAATAGCTGGATTCCCGCTCCGTCGTCCTTATCTAATGTAGACAACGAGTTCAAAATCGACTGCATGGCGTCGCGCTTTAGCTCTTGATAAGTAGCAATTGGATAAGCAAAATTCTCTTTTAATGTAAGCTCACCGCCAGCAGTCCCACTAATCTTACCGATTGGACTAAATATATTGTGTTCAGCAACTTCTTCTAGCTGAGCGGTCGGGTAAGCACTGTTTACAGCCTGCTTCACGACCTCAACTAACGCTATCGGCACAGCGGCGTAAAAGCTAACAATTCCCTTGCTCGCTATGATTTCAAAGCCAAAATGACGCTGTCCGTAAAACTTATTCTTGAACGAGGCCTTCTGGATTGTGCTAGCAATAATGCCATAAAGAACCTGAGATTTAGATATATTCTCGTCAATCAAATCGCGCACATCGCGGCCGTTTTCGTGATTATCTTCACTAAGTGGCGGCAAGTGTATAAGCATCGGGACGACCTTTAGCCCTCTCTCGAAGTTCTTCTGCTCACGAAATACTTTTTTGGAATGAGAATACCAAATAGCCCCAATGGCTGGAATAATCACAAAAACTACAACCAATATCACTAGAATTATAGACATAGCTGGCAACTTTTCTTAAGATTCATCGACTTTAATCTCACGCTTATATCGCTTACCGATGTAATCTGCCTTGAATTTGTTTATCTCTTTATTCTGCAGGTAAGGATCATCATGAGTCCGCTCGACAATTGCCTTTGCTTTATGCACCCACTCTTGTTCTATCAAGTCGTTATCGTCTGCCACCGCTGGACTGTCTGGATGATAGGAAGATCCAGGGACTTTTGTCGCTAAATCGTTGGTATTCTTTGTGGAATTCGTCTGAATCTCGTCGTTAACCTTATCAACAAGATCGTTTGCCTCTTGAGTCTTATTAGGCTCAACCCCTGCCTCAACAACAGTTTCCGGAGTTTGGTGTATAGCGGAAGCCGCCTGTGCCTTTATAGCCATAACCTCTGGTAGGTTAGTTAGCGAGTCCTCATCCGCCTGATTAGGGTCTTGTGTCGGGTCCATATGGCTTAAATTATAGCAGAAGCATGTCGTCAAACCGACATAAATAGGCTAATTTTGTATATATGTAGACAAAAGCACTAGCTTAAACGCAAATCAAGCTTAGAAACATAGAAATATCCAACAAGTCCAAAAACAAAAACAAGCATGACATCCCTCAAGGTTAACTGGCTAATTGAGTCCAGCAACAACACTAAAGTAGGTAATCCAGCGCAAAATACAGACAAAATAATAGTTCTCGGTGATTTATCCCGATGCATTATTTCTGTAAACAATTTAATAAAAGACCAAAGCAAGGTTATGAATATCCATAAAAATGGAAGTATTAACCATCCGATGGCAAGTTTGGACGGATCAGTACTAAACATAAACAAAACAATGCCGCCGTAAAGCAGCACTGGTATTGTTAACTTTTTGACTATTCTTCGTTTCAACTCTTAACCCTCCCCTTTTCTACTGTTCTTGTATGTTCCGCTGTGCCTCCCGATAAGGCAAATGTATTGCTGCAGTCCTCACAAACTATCAAAATTGTCGACGAACAAAATAACTACCCCGAAAAACTCTGGCCTTAAAATCGTCTATTTGTGATCGTGTGTTCGTTGATAAAATCTTGATGTTTTGATTTATGTGTAGACATATTTTTCTCGCTTTTTTGTTTTACTTTTTGCGGACAATTCATACTACGAGATGCGTTATAAAATCTTGGAAGCCGGACGGTAAATCCGCCCAATATAAAATGTATGGCAGTTACCGTCCTTTGGCTTTTTTGACTGACCGCTCTTTATGCTTTTCAGCACTCGGAGCGAGGTGTAACTGGAGCAGTTACTTTTGGTAATATTCTCGTAAATTACCTCACCTACAGTACTAAATTATTACGCTTATGTCAATACGATTATAATGTAATTATAACAACTATACAGTGTGGGAAGATGTTCTGAATAAATGAAATATAGGCAATTTAATGTTATCAATATGACAACGATAATTCTCAAAATAAATGCACATAATACGAACATAGCCTGAACACAGACCCAAGCGTTAAGAGTTACTGCAGCTTGGATTCAGGCGCCGTGAAAATGGATTTAAGACGCATAATTTGGTGATTAATGCCTGGTATTGGGCCCTAAAAATGAAAAATTTATCTAATATTTATCGCTCCCATGGGCTTGAATTTACGTATTTTTAGACTTGATGAATAGCCATTTAATCCAGTGAATAATTGGCCAAAACTGGACCATTCTGGCTGCTAATTTTGCCTTTAGATTCTGCATAAATAAACCTCATGTGATGTATGGCGCAGCCGTAAATGTTTACTAGCTAAGGCTGGATATCTACATAGATCATTCGTATCAATAATCTTAGGCAATGCACTCATAATATGCTCATAAGCGATTAACTAGGTCATTATTGACGCTAAAACGCGGTATAGGGGCTTAAAATCGCTCTAACAGATACTGGAGCATCTGCTTAGGATCTATTGACCAGCAGATGATCTAATCCCCCACCCGCCAACCATACCGTCTATTAATAATTTGCGACCTGTTTAGCCATTTCAGCAACAATAATAATTTAAAATTGCTAAAAATCATTAAAAACGGCTTTTTTAGGTGAATTTATCGACTGTTACTAATATTTCGCCAAAACCTAATGATTGTGACTATATTTTTAGCCAATTCTCACCCCTGTTAATATAGTTATGCACAGCTTTATTTACTATTTTAACCACAAACATGTTGACAGCTAAAAAGACAATGTATAGGATATAAATAGCACTGAATAAAAAAGGTGCTCAAAAACAAAAACGTCTTCAGTAACAACGGCTTATCGCAAGCCGTTGTTCCATAAAAACAATTAGTTCTAATAACAAAATCAAACACACACCAAAACTCATCACCCAAGAAAACCCCGCCACAAATAGGCGGGTTTTTCTTTGTAGAGATCAACACCCCGCCGATAACTTTGTAATCTTTTATTCATAATTTTTTAGCCCACACTGCCCTACACTATTCAATTAGAAATGAGGCCAACATGAGTGCGACCGTACAAAGCGTTATCGAATCGGGTTCTGCGGGCGTAATAATAGATGTGGAGTGCCATTTATCTAACGGCCTGCCCAGTATTATCATCGTCGGACTGGCCAACAAAGCGGTCGATGAAGCCAAGGAGAGGTTGCGCGGCGCATTTACTAATGCTGAGCTCAAGCTACCAAAGAAGCGCATTACTGTTAATCTAGCTCCCGCAGATATTCCAAAAGACAGCACAAGCTTCGATCTAGCTATAGCCACGGCAATCTTAATCGCCGGCAGCCAGACTAGCCAAGCTCTTGGCGACAATACTTTAATGGTTGGAGAGCTCGCACTTAACGGTAGCGTTCGCCCAGTCCGAGGTATTATCGGTAAATTACTAGCCGGGCGTGAGTTGGGATTCGATACATTTTATATTCCCTACGGCAACGCTCGCCAAGCTCTACTAGTACCAAATATAACCATTATCCCCGTTCAGAATATCCGTGATGTTTATTTACACCTAAATAATACTGTCAGCTTAAAATCTATCGCCACCAATAACGGAACCACCGGACGTGCTAAATCGTCGCCGGGAGATAGTACTAGCAGCGACTTTAAGTATGTTGTGGGCCAACACAGAGCCAAGCGTGCGCTCGAAATAGCTGCCGCCGGCTCACACAATGTTCTACTTAACGGACCGCCAGGCACCGGGAAAAGCATGCTAGCAAAAGCCTTGCCGACCATCCTGCCTGCGCTCAGCCCAGAAGAAATGCTCGAAGTAACTCATCTTCACAGCCTAGCCAGCAAACAATACGACGTGATTATTCATAACAGACCGTTTCGTTCACCACATCATAGTGCGAGCGATATATCTATAATTGGTGGCGGGCAGTATCCTCGCCCTGGCGAAATTAGCTTAGCTCACAGAGGTATATTATTCTTGGATGAGTTGCCAGAATTTGGTAGAGCTACAATTGAAGCTCTACGACAACCACTCGAAGACAAAATAATAAGCGTGGCGCGAGCGCGTGATAGCCTTGTCTTTCCGGCCCATTTTATCCTAGTTGCAACCGCCAACCCCTGCCCCTGCGGATATTACGGCACCAGCCATGAATGTAGCTGCATGCCTCACCAAATAACCAACTACCAACGCAAATTATCTGGGCCAATTATCGATCGAATTGATATGTATGTAGATGTTGATGAAGTGGTTCACGCCAAGTTGCTAACCAGCGACGACCAAGAATCCAGCGCTGAAATTGCCGATCGGGTAGTTTTAGCCCGAGCTCGGCAGACTGAACGATTCCAGACTACTACCAAAACTAACAGCGATATGACTAATCAAGATATTAAAAAGATCGGCCTACTCTCTTCTGAGGCACAGGAACTGCTCAATCAGGCGGCTTCGCGGCTGCAGATTTCGGCTCGGCATTATATGAAGTCTATCAAGGTGGCTCGGACTATTGCTGATTTGGAAGGCTCAGAACAGATTACTCCGGCTCATATGGCGGAGGCCTTACAATACCGCAAACGGACTATCACTTTTTAATTAAAATCTATTTCTTTATGCCACTTTTGGTTCGGCAAAAGATGGCGCAAAACCGAGGGGCGGTGTCTACTTCTTGATACAGTCTCCAGTCAAGCCTGACAACTGCCTGCGGAACTAGGCCCGCTCTATTACTTTGGGAGGGCGGGCCGTCAAACAGTCCTCGGCTAATAGTAGTCAGTTTGACGAGACATGTATCAGGAAGCAGTCAAGCCCCGTAAAAGACCATGGATGCCCGCTGGAGGCGGGCTATTTTTTACGGATCAGTCATTATTTGTTAGTGTATAATCTCTCTTATGAAATATGAAGTTCCTTTTGTTGCTAATACATCTGATGACTTGCACTGTTTACAGGCGGCTTACATGATGATTACAAAGTTTTTCCAGAAAGACTTCGATATATGTATGGACGAATGGTCACAACTTACCGGTTTTGAAACAGATAAAGGCACCTGGGCCAATGCGGGATTATTATGGTTTATGGACAATGGGTATGATGTCAGCCACATTTCCCTTTTTGATTACAAATCTTTCGTGAATAGCCCCGAAGACTACCTTGTTAAGCTCACAGGTGAAAAGGTTGGAGCTTGGCAGATAGCGCACACCAATATCCCTGCCGAAGTCAGTAGGGTTAAAAAGTTATTGGAATCTGGAGTAATAGAGAGACGCGAACCAACCATCGAAGATATTAAGAACTTACTTGATGATGGATATTTAGTCCGAGTCATGGTCAACTCCTCTAGACTTAATGGCACGGACGGCTATATTGGCCATGCCGTACCAATTATAGGGTATGATGAAGAGAATATAATTTTCCATGATCCAGGCCTTCCACCACTAGAAAATCGTAGAATAAGCATCAATGACTTCGAAAAAGCCTGGGCCGACCCCAACCCCGAATCAAAAGAACTCGACGCCATCAAACTCGTATAATTATTGCCCGCCTCCAGCGGGCATCCTTGGGCTTAGTGGGGCTTGGCGACGACCCGAGATAGATTCCTGCAAAAAGACAACAAACTTCTCCCCGAGGACTTGTTTGACGCTGCGGAGTAGCTAGTTCCGGAGGGCGTGTTGTCTTTTTGTTAGGAAGCTATATCAAGTTGGCGCCACCGCCCCTCGGTTTTTGCGTTACTTTTGCCGAGACAAAAGTAACAAGATGAAGTTGACCTCTGATGTTCTCTCTGTTATAATGGGACGAACCTAAATGATAGCAAGGAGAACGAACTTATCGCTAAACCGACTCGTCTGAACCATCTTATTCAGGCGTCACAACTACGTGTAGTGGACGAAGACGGCAAATTACTTGGCGTCATGTCGAAAGGTGAAGCTTTACGTTTGGCAGAAGAAGCAGGACTGGATTTGGTGGAGATTTCACCGGACGCCAGCCCACCAGTAGCTAAAATTGTCGATTGGGGCAAGTTTAACTACCAGCGCACAAAGCAGCTTCAGAAGAATAAACGCAACGTCAAAGTGGTTGAGATAAAGCAAATGCGCTTCGGTCTCAAGATTGGCGAAAACGATTTAGCCGTCAAATTGCGCAAGGTTACAAGCTTCTTGGAAGCTGGTCACAAGGTTAAAATCGGAGTTTGGTACAAGGGCCGCGAAATGGCTCACCAGGAACTAGGTTATAAACTTGCGGCTAAAGTGATCGAGATGTTCGGGGACAGCATAGTGGTTGAACAATCACCATCACTCGCCGGACGACAATTATCATTCGTAATAAGAGGTACAGGCAAAGCCTTACCTAACCTAAACCAGGAGAAGAAAAATGCCAAAGCTTAAGTCACACAGCGGCACAAAAGACCGCATCAAAATCACCAAGAACGGCAAAGTACTACGCCGTCATTCGATGCGCAGTCACTTCTTGCAGAAGAAGAGTGCAGCTCGTAAGCGTAAATTAGCTGGCACCGAACAGATCGTCGGTAAATTTGCACGAAATATCAAGACAAGAATGGGAGTATAGATGAGAGTTAAACGAGGCGTCACCAGTCACGCCAGACACCAGAAGATTCGCAAAGCTACTAAGGGCTTCACTAGAGGCAACCGTAGCAGTATTAAAAGAGGCCGCCAAGCTGTTACAAAGTCATTGCAGCACGCTTATCGCGACCGACGCAACCGCAAGCGAACATTCCGACAAGTATGGAATGCTCGTATTAATGCAGCTGCTCGCTTACACGACACTACTTACAGCCGATTAATTGCTGCCCTAAAAACTGCTAACATCATTCTAGATCGCAAGATCCTAGCTGAACTAGCTGTTAATGAGCCAAAATCTTTTGAAGCAGTAGTCAAAGCTACCAACAAATAGACCCATTCATAAATTAATAGCATTGAAGTCTTAAGAAAAACACCGCCTTTTAGGGGCGGTGTTTTTATATATGCCAGATGATCTGTAAGCCGGGTTCTGTCCTCGTTTGCACGAGTTCTGATCATCTATCTAGGCCTAAAATTGCTCTTAGGCTCGAGCGGGTTTTGTGAATTGCCTCGGCGGGACGCCTTATATGAGACATATCTCCTTGCAACGTACTGGGTTTACCTTCGTCTCATGTCACCATGAGATGCTGTGAGCTCTTACCTCACTCGTTTCATCCTTACCGTCAGTCTTTCGACTGCTTAGGCGGTTTAGTTTCTGTGGCACTTTCCCTAGGGTTGCCCCCGGTCGCCGTTAGCGACAGTACTTCCCTGTGTTGCCCGGACTTTCCTACCGACCATTGTTGCCAATAGTCCGTCGATCAGTCGATTATCTGGCTAATACATTATCCCACTTTTAAACCTAAAGCGCAATAGATATATTAAACGGCTTTTAGGTCAGTATCATTCAAAATATCGTTAACCATACGGTCAGCTAACTGATTAAACTCTCTCGGTACATGAGTAAAATTAACCTTTTTGAAGTTTTTAAGCTGATCAACAATAGCTTGGTGTATCGGCCATAAATCACGGTTTTTAATCTTAAATATGCCCTTCATTTGGTTGATTACTAAGAGGCTGTCGAGAAACACATGCACCTCTTGAGCGCCCCGTTTATGCGCCTCATCTAGGCCAAGCTTTAGAGCCTGGTATTCTGCCTGATTATTAGTGGTAACTCCCAGATATAAACCGTTCTTAAAGATAACTTCGTCGTGCATATCTAATAAGACAAAACCGGCCGCAGAGGGACCAGGATTACCCCTAGAACCACCGTCTGCATACAATTTAATTTCAATATCCTTGCCGATTTCAGCTGGCGATAACGTTGTGTTTTGCTCAACGAATTTTGTCTGAATCAATCTGTTATAAGCTGCGTCAATTGTCTCAGCAAGATGATGATCTTTGTTGGTAATAGTATCGCCAGCTTCGTGAGTAGATAACCAGATACCGACCTTATTCCATTCATTCTGCAATTTCGGATGGTGTTGCTGCTGCTCAGCCAGCTCAGCTACGGCCTCCATAAACTTAAAGGCCTCACGAAAGTTCTTAAAGCTAAATTCTTTGTATAATTGATTGTTATCTATTTCCCACATACGCTTATGTTAGCAGATGAGGCCGTTATCTAACAGTAGCCAAGATGTTATTTGTTATGAGCTGGCAATATTAAGGTGTAAAATAGGTCAGTATGAAAATTAGCGACTACACCTACGATTTGCCCGATGAACGAATTGCTCAATTTCCGCCAGAAGTACGCGGCAGTAGCAGATTACTGGTCTTAGACAAAGCATCCGGATCCGTCAGCCATCATCACTATTATGACCTACACGAATTCATCGAACCTGGCGATTTAGTAATCCTGAACGATACCAGAGTAATCAAAGCACGGCTATTAGCAGTCAACACTAACGGCCAGCCGCGTGAACTACTATTACTTGAGGAACACGCTGGTAGCGACCCATATAAGCGCCGAGTAATGTACCGAGGCGCTGTCCATAAAGACGAGCAGTTATCTGTCGGCAAAACAAAAATAACAATATCTGATATCTTGGACGGTGGACTCGCGATAATAACCAGCGAGCACGACTTGCTGGCTTTAGCTGAGTTAACGGGTAAAGTTCCACTGCCTCCTTATATGCGCCGCGATGCCACCAAAAACGATACTGAACGCTACCAAACCGTATTTGCTAATTTGCCTGGCTCGGTCGCCGCTCCAACCGCTTCACTTAATTTTACATACGAGCTAGAAAAGAAAATTATCGCAAAGGGCGGAAAGATCGCCTACCTAACTCTACATGTTGGGCTTGGAACATTTCTGCCAATTCGAGCCGACAATATCGAAGACCACATTATGCATAGTGAGTATTTCGAGATTCCAAAGTCTACAGTAATGGCTATTCGTCAGGCCAAAAATTCGGGTCGTAAAATATTAGCCGTTGGCACAACTGTCGCCCGCACACTTGAGTACGTAGCCAAATCACAAAACTCCCCCCTGTTAAGGGTTAAACCCTTAACAGATGAGGAAAATGTGATTTCTGGCGAAGCCAATATTTTTATTTATCCCGGCTACGAATTTAAAATTGTTGATACTCTGCTAACGAACTTCCACGCCCCCAAATCAACCGTCCTAATGTTAACCGCTGCCTTCGCCGGTTGGCAAAACTTAGAAAAAGCCTACAAAACTGCCATCCAAGAAGAATACGCCTTCCTATCCTACGGCGACTCAATGCTAATTAAATAAAACCTAGCAGGGAGTCTCCCTGCAGTTAAGTACTACCACCGTTTAGGCCTAAATTAAAAACACCAAGCATGCTTGGTGTTTTTATTAGACTGAGATGCCAACTTGATTAACTCTTGTTATCAAGGTGGGTATCCTCACGCATCAACCACGGCTGATGCAAATATTAGATTCCCGTCAAATGAATATTGAGTAAATCATTTGATTGGCTGAAGGTATAAGCCCTCGGTTCCCAGCCTGCTTATATTATACCCCTACCCTCGCCTAATTAACATAAATAAATTATGAATTTTCGCGCGGGCTAGCCCAGCAATAATCTGATTACGCTGTTGTCTATTCTGACGATAATCTCACCCAATCCACTCGACATAAAAATCACCATAAAAATAATTATTATCATGAAACCGCTCGATTCCAGGCTAGCCATTAATCGCTGCAAAGGTTCTGGCGCAAAAGCATAGAGCAATCTCGAGCCATCAAGCGGTGGAAACGGAATCATATTAAAAACTGCTAGCGAAACGTTAACTATCACCACAGTCAGCAGTATCTGAACCATGGTGCCAGAACCCAATATTACGGGTAATTTTAATAATATGGCTGCAATGATAGCTAAACTAATATTCGTTAGTGGGCCGGTGACTCCAATAATTGCTACACCAAATTCGTCATATTTAACTCTGGAGGGGTTAAATGGAACCGGTTTGGCAACAAAGAACGGCGGCAAGTGCGATAGGACCAAAACTAATGGCAAAATTATAGAAGTGTAGAGATCCAGATGCTTCAACGGGTTTAACGTCAGTCTTCCCTGTTCTTGAGCAGTAGAATCGCCCAACCAATGTGCAGCAAAACCGTGCATGGCCTCATGTATACCAACCGAAAACAGTAAAACTGGTATAAAAATTATAATATTTATCGAACTGAAAAAATCATTCATACCAATAAAGTATAACATCTATCGGCACTGTTGACCTTGCCGTCATTTTCCTGTAGAATAACACCTTATGCAAGTATGTGATATTACCGGAAAAGGCAAACAGTATGGAAACAATGTTAGCTTTTCGCAAAGACACACCAAAAAAGTATGGAAGCCTAACCTCCAGACTAAGACTGTTGTTGTTGACGGCAAAAAAGTTCGATTGAAAGTTAGCGCTCAGGGTATCCGTATCCTAAGAAAGCGCGGCATCATCGTTAACGAATACGCCCCAGTTAAACCAACAGCAGAATAATCAAAGCAACAAACAAAATAACTCCGATAACTCGGAGTTATTTTTTTGATGTAAGATAACTACCAATAAATTAGACGCATCAAAACAATTACGAACAAAGTTGATACCGTCGAGCAAATGCTACTGACGGCTCAAAACGACTAATTGCGTAGTGTCGCTAATGAAGTCGCTAGACTTGAGCTTTAGCTTCTCGACAGTCTCGCGTGGCTCCATGGCCAATTCTTTGATTGCCACCTCTAATTCCTGCTGAGGAACTGGGAAGTTGATATCGGCATCAGCGTAATGAGTTGGAATAACTAATTTAGGCTCAATCTTCTTGATCAACTTAAGCGCACCAATCGGGTCAAGCGTGTAACCGTTACCGCCGACCGGTATAAGCAAAACATCTACCATTCCTATAGCCTCAAGCTGCTCGTCTGCTAGTTCTGGATAGATGTGACCAAGGCTAACTAAGCTAATGTCATCCAAAATAATCTTGAATATAGTAGCCGAAGTCTTGCCTGGCTCGTCCATATGACTACGCGCAACAACTCCCTGAATAGACACATCAGAAACTTCATATTCACCTGGCTGATCGATTGCTACCTTAACATCTTGTGTTGGCAGTGGATGCTCGGTGCTAAAAATAGCGATATCACCAGCTTTAGTCACAGACTTTAGGCCCAAATCGACCAAGTTATCATCAATTGTAATAACGGCCTTCTTGCCTGTTATCTTGACACAGTTTGCACCAAAAAATTGTAAATCCATTTATATTACTCCTTATCTTTTTTGTTTACGGGCGTTATCTTGTCGATTATTATTTGTTTCTTGGACGACAATACATCAGATAAAAAGCGGTCTTTGACTTCTTGACGGTAGTAAAAGTCAGCCAAAGTCATCGCGGTGAAGCGGAGCTCTTTGCCCTCTTTTGCTTCAAGTTCTGTAATAAATTTGCTTAGCTTAGTCTGATTAATATCACCAACGATTAGCACGTCCGTTCCGCTAGTATTATCGCGGGTCAGTACACCGGTGTAAATGGCGTATTCGACATTACCAATCGACGTAATATCACCCTCTTGTTCTGCCGCACCACTTACTTTGGACTGTTTCTTGGAGCCAGCAGTACCAAAAATCGCCGACAAAGCCGCGTAATAATCGTATTCTTGGTCGACTTCATAATATAGTCGATTATTTGTGCTATCAGATGTGATAATACCGACGCTTAGTAAGTTAGCGAGTTCTCGCCTTACTGAGTTAATTTGTTCATCAATTTTACGAGTGATCTCGCGAACATAAAATGCCCGATTCGGATTACCATAAAATAAATGGAGTAGCTTAACGCGCGTCTTTGACCCAAATAGTTGCTCAATCATGCCCTTATTGTAGCAGACCAATAGGCTAATACTATCGACTTTTGTTCAATAGTGTTGTCACAATATCAACAGCTTGACTGGGGTCAGTCAGCCATTGAATACTAGAGTTGCGCTTAAACCAAGTGCGTTGTTTTTTGGCGAGGCCGATTGTCGCTAAAATGATACGATCTTTGGTCTGCTGTAGACTTTGGTCGCCCGCAAAGTAATCTTCAAACTCACGATAACCTACTCCCTTCATAGCTTCAACACGCCAATTGTTGTGATCAGCTAGCTGGCGCACTTCCTGCTCCAACCCGTGACTAAACATACTCTCAACCCGTGATTTTATGCGCTCTTTTAGTAAATCTATAGGTGTTGTGAGGCCGATTATTTTGGTGTTCGCCCTAAGTTCGTGACGAGCTGGAACTTGGCCAGATGTTTCGATCGTTCGACTTAAATGACGAGGATTGCGTAGATTATTAGGCATTTGTAGGCCCTTTGATTTAATTTCCGCCTGGAGCTCTTCAACCGTCATACTAGTCAAACGCTCACGCTCAGCAGAATCAACCGACGGCATAAACTGATAATCATAAATCACCGCGTCAATATATAACCCACTGCCGCCTACCAATATTGGCAATTTACCACGCGCCGTAATGTCGGTAATTGCCTGATCTGCCAGGCTCTTAAAGTCCGCTACATTAAATAACTGCCCGGGCTCAACCACATCCAATCCATAATGCTTAATCTTGGTCTGGTCTGCGCGACTAGGTTTTGCAGTGCCGATATCCATGCCCTTATATGCCGTTCGCGAATCAGCACAAATAATCTCACCATTAAACTGCTCAGCCAACTCCATAGCTAGCGCCGACTTGCCCGAGGCGGTCTCGCCAACTATCACTAGTAATGGAGAACCACTCAACTCATTTATTTGATCGGTTACTGGCAAATCTTCAGCTATCATCATCACCTATCTAGAACGAGGTTTTACTGACTCGAGATTTTGCTTCGTTGGCAACGGTATTCAAAAACTCTTCAATAGTTACTGCTTTGTGTTCTGGTTGGACTTCGAGGTCTTTACGAATTCTTGGCATTAAATCGTTACCAGCCATTTCCTTCTCACCTATAACTACCGTATATGGAACCTTCATGAGCTCAGCAGCCCGGATTTTTTTACCGACTGACTCATTACTATTGTCTACCTCGGCTCGAACTCCGAGCTCGACAGCCCGGTCAAGCATCTTCTGGGCAAAAGCCAAAGTCGCATCCTCTTGATTAACCGTAATTAGTCTCACCTGCTCAGGCGCCAACCAAACTGGAAATTTCCCAGCTAAATGTTCAATTAGTATTCCTATAAAACGCTCTAGTGAGCCATAAATTACCCTATGGATCGTTATGGGCGTCTTTTCGCTACCATCCTGTGCGGCATACTTCAGCCCAAAACGTAACGGCTGCTGGAAATCAAGCTGAATCGTGCCCATCTGCCACGGCCTGTTTAGGCAGTCCTTCATTACGATATCGATCTTGGGTCCATAAAACGCCCCATCCCCTTCTTCGACAGCGTATTCCTTACCGCTCTCTTCAAGTATTTCTTTCAGTGTCTGCTCAGCACTGTCCCATAGACTCTCATCCCCCATATATTTATCCGGTCTAGTGCCCAAACGAAACGAATACTCAATGTTGAAGATGGAATAAAACAGTTCCGTTATCTCAAAGATGCGCTTATATTCGTCTTTAATTTGTTCCTCCGATACGAAAACATGTGCGTCATCTTGCCGGAACTCACGAACACGGAATAACCCATTAAGAGTCCCTGACATTTCATACCTATGTAGCGTATCCGTATCTGATAATCGTAGCGGTAAGTCACGGTACGAGCGAGTTGTATATTTAAAAACAACCATGGCATTCGGGCAATTCATCGGCTTAACGCCGTAGCTCTCTTCATCACTTTCGATAGTGAACATATCTTCCCAATAGTGATCATAATGTCCTGAGGTTTGATAAAGTTCTTTTTTGTTAATCAGTGGTGAGACTATCTCTTGGTAGCCCCTTACTCTATGCTCTTCGCGCCAAAAACGGATAAGCTCATTGTACAAAACTACCCCATTGGGCAGCCAATAAGGCATCCCTGGTGCTGTATCATGGAAAAAGAACAGATCCAGCTCCTGCCCTAATTTACGGTGATCACGCTTCTTAGCTTCTTCCAGCATTTCAAGGTGTATTCTTAGTTCTTTTTCGGTATTAAAGGCTACGCCATAGAGCCGCTGCATTTGGGCGTTTTTCTCGTCGCCGCGCCAGTAAGCCCCAGAAACGCGCATTAGCCGAAAGGCGCCAACTTTACCAGTCGACTCGACATGCGGGCCTCTGCATAGGTCTGTGAAGTCACCATTGCTATAAAACGATACGCTTCCAACCTCTGCTATGCCTGAGCTAGCCCCAACTGTACCAGCTGGCAATCCCATCATAGCCTTAGTCAGCTCGTTCGCCTTAGTTGTACCCTCACGCTTTAAATCATTAAGTAATTCGACTTTATAAGGTTGATTAGCTTGCTTGGCCCAGTCAATTGCCTCATCTATTGGCTTTTCACTTCTTTCAAATGTTTGATTGTCGGCAATAACCTTGCGCATTTCAGCGTCAATTTTTGGTAAATCGTCTTCTGATATCTTGATATCACCAAGATCAATATCGTAATAAAAGCCATTATCAACAACTGGACCAACGCCAAATTTAGCTTCCGGCCAGATATGCTGAACAGCTGTAGCGGTAATATGCGCCAACGAATGTCGCATAGCTTCTAGATTATCAATTTTGTCGGACATTTGGCTCTCCTGACTTAGGGCTTAATAAATAAAAATCGCGCCATCGGAAGATGTTAATAGCTAACTATCTTCTTAATGCGCGTCTCGGTCCCGCTATTTGCAGGAGGTTCCACCGGACATTTTACTCATAAGACCGTGTTATCGCACACCGTCATCTCTATGCGGAGCTCCGTAGTTGGTAGCTACTTCATCACTCTCTAACAGTTTAACACCCTATCAACCCCTAGCCTATACCTATCAGTACACACCCATCTAGCGCATCTAGAAGGGAGACTCTTACAGGGAGACTCCCTGCTAGATAGGCATTTGCAAGGTTGTCCTTTGCAAGGTGAAACCTTGCAACACTAGAAGGGAGACTCTTACAGGGAGACTCCCTGCTAGATAGTCCTTTGCAAGGTTGTCCTTTGCAAGGTGAAACCTTGCAACAAGGAGTCTCCCTGCTAGATAAGATACTTCTGACTCTGTTAAACGAATAGACAAATTGCTTATAAATAAAAAACTGGTTGAAAGTTCTCGCAATTACTTTCAACCAGTTAGTTTTCGTTTACTACCCCTGTCTAGAGGGTGCAAAACACATCTGCAAAACTTCACCTTCAAATATCTTATCAGCATTAGTACTATAAGGCTAGTACAATTGTGTTGTTTTTTATGCATTAAAGCCTGTGTATATTTTATATCATATATGGCAAACTGTATTATCCGGCCACGCTGCTTATGGTATATATTGGTTCCCTTTTGTTTTATTGTTCAGCATCAAAATTGCGACAGTTTGTTCGCTTTTTTATACATTAACCTTGATGATAAGGGGTAAATCAGGTATATTTAATCTGTCCGAGAAATCGGGCGATTAGCTCATTTGGAGTGGCAAAGCCACAAAATCAAAATAGTGCGCATAGCGCTCGAGCCAAACGAATTAACAACCTGTTTTATAGCCCTTACCGGATTACCCCGGGCGATTAGCTCATTTGGCTAGAGCGCCACATTGACGTTGTGGAGGTGAAAGGTTCGAATCCTTTATCGCCCACCAGATTAGATTTTCATATTTATATGCCCTCTATTGAACACGATTCATTTACTGCTACAACTGTTAATACTCATTATGGCCGCGCAATTGCTACCGCCGATGCCGCACGAGACTTTATTGGTAGCGACATTTTATTAATGCAAGAAGTTTTAGATATTGACGAAAAAACTATTGCCAGAAATTTAGGCAGCATTGGCCTGTCAATTGTCTCGATTAACCCAACTACTGGTCTAGCGATTGCTGTGTCGGAGCGTTTTAAGCCTACCGGTAGTCAACAATACAGTCTTAAACCACAGAGTAAACTAGCTGGCGTCACAAATGCAGTCGGCCTGAAGCCTAGGTTTCGTAAGCGCGGGGTGATAGTCGCTAGTCTTGAGACTGACGGCCAATCGCTGGCAGTCGCTACAGCATCGCCAATTGTGGCCGCTCGACCAATCAGTCGTAGCCAGCAAATTAATAAAATGTCAGATTTAATTGCTGAAAATTTTGCCTCAGGACCACTGATTCTCGGTGCTGATATGAACCACTACCCAGCCCCTAATAAAGTCGACAAACAAATGGCCAATCGGTTGCAGCTCAAATATGTCGATAACACCGATCCAACTTATTTTTTGAATGGCACAAAACACGCTTGGCTAAAACATTTAGGCCTACCGGATGGTCGACTCGACGCCCTACTTTATCGAAATTTAACAGAGATAAACAGCTCAACTAAAACCGTTAAATCAGATCACGACGCACTCAGTGGAACTTTCGAATTTTAATAATTTAACGAGATGTTCTGGAACGCATAAGTCTTTCCCTAATTCGAACTACGCAGGTTGTTGTAGGTGTCGATAATAATTGGTTGACTATCACTACCTTCGCTACTAAAACTTAATTTTAAGAATATAGCACTGCAGTTGTCTTGGTTTAATAAAACATAGTTCGTACAGATAAAACTGACAATTTCTGACTTAACTCTCAGGTTACCGATCAGAGTCTGTTTGGTTTGTTTAGAAAAGATTTCTTTTGCAGAGTAATTTATATTACCAATTCCGTAGGCCGTAACTAGTTTTATTGGCCAGATTGAGTCACTTCTAAATGATTCCAGACCAGAAGCTAAGCTTAACTCACCAGATACTATTTGCATACGAGCTTGTGAAAATGTCACATTAATTACTGGCTCTTCAGCATTATTAGTCACTGTAACCCCACTGCTCGCCTCGTATTCGCTAAACAACCGCGAGAATGGCTTGAGAGTTTTGGTTGGAGCTGTAGCCTGAAGGCTAGTGATTTTGATTGCGCAGTCCGTATAATACAATCCCATGATATTTTGATGACTAATTGGGTCCTGCTTCAAGTCAGTTTTTTTGGCATTGCAAAAATTTAAGGCTCTAACCTTAAAATAGTAGCCCTTATGATAGAAAGCGAACTGGCCAGAAATTGGTATGGTCTTAGATTGGTTAAACTTACTAATTAAATCCGGGTCGCTAAAAACTAAATCGAGGTGGTCTTTGGTGATGTCATCAAACTGAATAATAGTTTCGTCTGCTAGAGCATAACGCTCGCCACGGTTGACTACCAGCGTCCGCTCTTTACCAAGTGCCAACTTTTGTAACTCGGTATTTACTGTTGTGGTGCTAGTTTGTTGTGGAGAATTAGTTCCATTATTTATCGAGTCAATTTTTGAAATTATAGTAGAGAAGTTCACGCTTTTTAAGGAAAAATGAAAAATGTACGAACCCAAAATTATTAAAATAATAACCGCAGCCACAGTATTTACTTTAGCCTTAAAAGACCACCACTTATGTTTTATTTTTTGCTCGACGATTATTTGGCTAGATATATCAGGTTGCGAAACTGAATAAAGATTATCGGTTACGTTAGTAGGCTGACTGTCTAGTGGTGATATTTCATCTTCATCTTCATTTTGATAATCGGCCAACGCTCTCGGTTGCTCGCTCATAGTTCAAATTGTAGCATAACCACAAATCAGAAAATTCCTTGTCATACTGATCGATAGTATATATTCTTCACGATCCTACGTTAAGCAGCGCTTCATTAACGAAGAAACAAAATTGAGACCATGTGCCCTAGATTTCTGGACAATAACTCTTTCCGGGCTGAAAGATTTTATTTGATAATTTGATCTTTAATATAGATGTCGCTAATTATTTCGAGAACTTTTTCGCTATGGTTAGTATCAATTAGACCAATTAAGCTATAAATTAACCTAGCTTTTAGTAGCATCAATAGAGACGACTCAACCTCTGCTATCAATTTTGGCTGATTGATTTCGATAATAAGTTTCTTTAGGTACCCAGATCTAACTAGATTCAAGCCTTTTGTGTCAATATTTAACATTACTGTCATCACCATATCTTCCAAAAGATAGCTGTATCTATAGTCATCAAAATCCAGTAAATAAAGCTGACCAGAATCTGAAACAATCATGTTTTGCAGCTTAATATCGCCATGTATATAGCCTTTTGTTAGTTTAGGTATAGCGTGACTCGATATCTTAACTTCCTGATATAGTTTATGAATAACAGAGGCGATTTGATCATCTTGGTGGTTAGTCGATAATAAGTAGCGTTGATAGCGTTCTTCGGCGCGTGACACTATATCTAGCCCCTCCGTCATTGATTCAACTTTAAAATATGAAGACATAGTAAAAATTTTACCTAAAACATCAGCCAACTTGGCAATTAAATTGTCGTCGAAAGTTGTAGGATTTGCCCCAGAAATAAACCTCATTATCACCAAAAAACTAAAGTTATCTTCTTGAAGTGCAACATAGTATTGCCCTAGCCTGTTCTTAACAACATCTGGAACATATATCCCTTTCTGCATTTCTGTCATAAACTTGAGTTCATTTTTTATGGATGAGGCGTCACGAATACCTTTTGCAGAATGAGTTTTACCGTATAATCGCGCTACGAACGTTGTGTCAAAAGATTTAAAAAGATAATTCTTGTTTTCAGCCCCACCTTTCAACTCAACGAATGTCGCAACATCGGAATCTATGTCAAAACTTTTTAGGATGATTTGTTTTAATTTATTCTTGTCCATTTGCAAGCAAATTCCTTTTGTCTTCTGCGATTCTAGTTAGGTAACGTAAATTGTGGATTGAGGCTAGTGTACCGGCCAAAGGTTCGCCGACTTTGAATTGGTGACGCAGGAAGGCTTTTGAGAAGCCACTGGCGCAGGCATAACAGTCGCAACCAACTTGTATTGGCTCAGGATCGTCTGTGTATTTAGCATTTGTTAGATGAATTTTCTCATCATTAGCTGTCCAAACTGTAGCGTGGCGAGCATTGCGGGTCGGCAAAACGCAGTCAGCCATATCGATACCATGTTCGTATGCAAAGCGAAGATCTGATGGAGTACCAACCCCAAGCAAGAAATGCGGCCTTTCAGGGTCATATAACGGTGCCAGAGCCTTGAGAACCTTAAACATCTCCTCTTGTGGCTCGCCGACCGATAAGCCACCAATGGCGATACCATCAACATCTGTTGCCTGGACCAGTTCTAGACTTCGCTTACGTAGTTCTAGATCCAAACCACCTTGCACGACTCCAAATAATAGTGGACGTTCCTCGTCGCTCATTCCGTCCGTTAAACGCTTAAACTCAACAATGCACCTGTCTAGCCAGCGGTGCGTGCGCTCAAATGCATCCAATACATCACCAGGCTTAGCGTCGTCTAGGCCAATTAAGTGGTCAAAAGCCACAAACATATCTGACCCCAGTTCAAACTGGATCTGCATCGATTTTTCAGGTGTAATTGTCCGAATTTCACCGCTGATGGGATGTTTAAAGGTTACACCTTCTTCAGTAACTTTACTGTGCTTGCTAAGCGAAAAAACCTGAAAACCGCCAGAATCGGTCAAGATAGGACCTGTCCACTTGCCGAAACCATGTACCCCACCGAGGCTGTTAACAACCGCTTCACCAGGCTGTAAATGCAAATGATAAGTGTTATTTAGGATAACTTGGATACCGGTCGAAGCCACCTGCTCCGGCGTCATTGACTTGACGGCACCACGGGTCGCATCGGGCATAAAAGTCGGCGTCGCAAAGCTACCAGCCCGTGTATTAAATACACCAATACGGCCGTAAGCACTAGTTTTTTGATAAGCGAAGCGTTGATTAGATTTATCCACTGTCATGCCATATATTGTACACTAAAACAGATGTAAGCATTGACCTTTTGTTGTAAATATGTTAACATAAGCAGGTTAAAAGGGAGGCGCTCAAGTTTGAGTACCAATTCAAAACCGCTTGAAGGGTTTAAGCTTTTCTACGAAGAGCTCAAATCGGCCAAGCCAGCCAGTCGTATACGACGCGTTCGTCCTGCTACGACCTCTGTCAAATAGAGTGACAGCAAGACGAATCTCTGCCCGACCATCAGTAATGTTGGTCGGGTTTTTCATTTAAGAAGAGGTATTTACGTGCAGTTATCCTCACAATCGTAAACTTATCCACTAGCATAATAAACAGCCATATGACAATATATAGTCATGGTATGCATATATTGTCAGGCAGATACAAAAGTAGTTAATTCCCGTTTACAGAGGCGAGCTAACCAAGTTTGGCGTCGTCGTCAGTGCTTGGACTGCAAAAGTATCTTTTCTAGCATTGAGGCTGTCGATTTATCTTTAGCCCTGTCATTCCGTACGTCGCAAAATAGTACAGTTAAACACCCTGTTAATACAGCTCTAGAGCCCTTCCAGAGAGACGTACTATTCACTAGCATCCTTGAGTCATGTAAACACCGTAAAACAGCTATAAGCGACGCTACGGCACTCACAAGCACTATTCTGAGTCGACTTAGACCCCATATGAAAGGCGCTGTCATTGACCGCGATCAACTAGTAACTACCGCACAACAAATATTGAAGCGCTTCGACAAAGCAGCCTCTGTTCACTACTCGGCTTATCACCGCCTATAAAATTGTTTTATTATCTTCAGTTCGTACGGCTTTTTCGGTAACGTCAAACTTATCTAAATACTTGCCAAACATTAATCTAGTCTGTGAGTATAGCGCCGATGCGCCACTGTAAACTATGGTTGTGACTGGCAAATACACCCATTGAATAATCATAAAGAAGGTTCGTCGCCTCTTATAGCGAGCTGGTTTTGGCGGCAAAATCTTAAGACTAAAATATAACGTGACGAAAATTCCAGCCAGGGCGATAGTCTCTATACGACTAGCGGTGATTGGTAGCAAATTAGAGCTTAGATCTTTGGGATTAAATAAGGCTGGTATCAAGGCTCCAAAAGCTATCAACAGAGCTGATGTCGCCCAAGAAACGTGGCCTTCCATTAGACGCAGCCACTTTGCCCAAACGTCAAACCTAGAGATAGTGTTGGGAGTAAAGAAGCCCTTCTCTGCCACATAAGCGATGTCGGACGCACCCCACGCCCAGCGACGCATTTGTATAAATTGAGCCTTCAGCGTCTTCCAATAACCACCTGCAAAAACAGCATCCTGAAATATTGGCAAAAAGATTGGATAAACTTCGTGTTTACCTTCGTAGCGGAAGTATGTTCGCCAGAACTGGTGGCCATCCTCTACGATAGTACGAACACTCCAGTAGTCAGTATCGATGAGTGTTTGCATGCTCTGAGCGTGTGCAGAAAAGTTGCGCAAAATATGTGGTCGAAGCATCATTAAGGTCATCCAAAACGAGTTGCCTGTTGCTACTACGCGCATCGGCGCTGGCGCATCCCATATATTATTAGTAAAAATAGGAATAGGCTGGAAAGAAATATATTGTGGTTCTGGACAGATACAGTAAGTATAAGAAACCGACGCCAAGTACCAAGGATGAGGTCGATTATCTGAGTCAAGAGTCGTAACAACTACACGAATAGGGTCAATGGCGCGTGCCTTTAAATATTTTTCTAGTTCACGGCCTGCAAAAGTGATATTGCCGCCCTTCCCTCTGACTTCGCCGGGCATATTATCGGGATGCTTAACGGCCAAAGCGCCCATAAACTTATCTTTATAATCAGCAACTAATTGATTGGCTCTAACTTCGGTATCTGGTCCTCCCCTCTCTTCAAAAGCTAAGACTAATATAACTTTACTCATGTCATATTTAGAATCTAAAACAGCCTGAATAGTCGGCTCGAGCACTTCTCGACTCTCTTTGTATGTAGCAATGATAATAGCGTGTATTAAATCACTGGGTTTTACTGGCGCCGGCGCTATAGCTAATCTGTCTATGTTGCGTTTATGCCAATCTGGATACATTTTTTGACTATGATGAATCTTGCCCGCTTCGAGGTCGTCAATCATATCTGTCCAGTTTAGCTTCTTATAAAGCTCCATTTTCTTATAGCCCTGAATAGCTCGAACATCCATGCCGATAGACTTTACAAACCAAAGCAACAGATATGCAATTATAAAAAATATAACTACTTTTGGCACGAAAGTGCTTAAAACAAATGGCAGAATCAGAACCGACCAACTAGTAGCACCTGGCAGTATCTCGAAGAATCTATAGCGACGGCCACGATCTTTTTCGTATGGAATCTCTATATCTTTTACGTTCATTTGTACCTTTTAACCCTGCACAAGCAAGGCGTTACTAACAATAACTGCGGCAGAAGTCAGGATTAGTCCGAGACCAAGTACAGCAACAGCATACTGGCGATGATGCTTATAGATTCGATAACTTAGCAAAGTAGTAATTAACAATGTGGCAACCATGAATAGCGCAAAGGCTTGGATCTCGTATGCGCTACCCATTTTGAAGGCACTAATACCTAAGTTGGCACGCCATTCTACTGTATAACTTTGACTACGACCACTGTCGATACGCAACAAAGTCATCATTCCACCAAGTAGCGTCAAGAAACTACTAATACTGATAATCAGTAGTACTGTCCTGTCGTGAAAATATTTTTGCTCTAAGCTAGCCATTACACTATATTCTACACTGTTTTATAGGCTGAGTAGAAATAATTTATCCACTTGCCCGCTAACTCTGCTTCGACTGAGTCTGATTACGACGAGCTTGAGTACTTAGCGCTTCAAAAGTTAGCGCCATAGTCTCGCTCATCAAACGGCGCACTGATATATCCTCACTAGAAGACATAATAAAACCACCAAGAACTCTCAAAAGTTCTGGTTGAGTATCGCGCATACCTTCGTGAGACAGTTTAATCAATGCTGGCAAATCAGAGTTCATGCCTTCAAAAATCTCCACAGCAACAGGAGCTTCCACTATTGGAAGATGATGTGGTCTAGGATGATTAGTCGGGCGCTCTTGAGGATTAGGCAACATATTACATAAATAATATCACCTTAATACTATAAGGGTCAAGATTATGCTTTAGTAGTATTATTTGCGGGGCTCGAGCGGATAGCGTTAAGTAAACTTTCGCAACCTCAAAACTAGTCTTGAGGTTGGTTTTAACATCAACATAATTTAGAAGTATGGGCCTATTTTATTACTGAGGGAGTTATACCGGCAATATCTTCTTTATCTAAATGTGATCCTTGTTCCTTCAATTTTAGGGCTTGGGCAATACGGTTATAAGCCACAACTCGCGCCATCTTATCTTCTAGTGCCTCCACAGATGACAATATAGTCTCAATATCTTCAGTACCTGTTAGCGTCTCGCTAACCAGTGCATCTATCGTTTGTTCGTCCTCTTCCCCGACCTGCACAACAAACATCGGGGTATCTAGATCAGCCTCAGGGCGTTCTTCAGAAAAACGGGTCTGCATATGCTCTATTAATGCATCTTTCGATATCTTCTCGTCATCAATCCCTTCCAAAAGCTCCATAAGATACCCTTCAGCACCAATTTTACGTGCTGTATCACAAAGCTTGTCTATGCTATTCAATGCGACTTTTTCGGCAGGATCACGATATTTACGACCATAACTGCCCATTGAATCAGCATTTAAGATATTGCCTTTTACGGCTTGTAATTGGGCATCTAGGTACTTTGGGTCACCAGAAACCAACGCTAAGACACGAGCGGCGTTTGATTGGCCATGATCCAATCTTTCGTGAAGTTCGCTCGATGCACGTTCATTTCCGTTTACGACTAAATATCCCAAGATCTCATTGCCACCAGGTTCGTAATCTTTTTCCGAAATACTATGCACGGCAAGCCATTCGGCATTATCAATAGGGTTCATAGGCTCTGCTAGAGCTTCATCTAGTGGTTTTTCTTGACTATCTGTAATACTTTCCATGAGGTAAATAATAGCACTACCTTAATAAAAGTCAAAACAATGCTCGACCGGATAGCGTCGGGCTTGCTCGCAGGCTAACCAGCCTGCGGCTTCCGCAAAAGCATCCTAGGTCGCAAATGTTTTTAGTAAGTTACATTAGAATTTATTCTTGTAGCAGAGCTCACCAGCGTCATGACGATTATAACTCTCATAAGCTGAGTAGCCATCAGTATCAATATTATTGACCGAATAGTATGCGACATTAAAGTCTTTACTTTTCTTCTTGTAGTCCACACATAGTTTGTAATAGTAATTGTAAACAGGAACTTGTGGATTAGTGTCGTTAAATATTCTATAGGTATTAGTAGTACTAGAGGTATTAGTAGTACTAGTTATTTTGGATGGAGTGCCGTTACTATTTGGAGTATAACGCACCAGATTTCTGTCTATAATACTCTTCACATCACCTTGAGCATCCATTTGGCTCAATGTTTCAGGCAGTTTATTATTTTTACGTATGTAGACTTTTATTGCGGCATCGACACCCGTAAGATTTGATTCTAATAATTTATCATCACGCGTTAACCTAGCATTTGCCATTGGGCCAAAAATTCCTAATAAACAGATGATACCGACTGTTACCGCAATAAATATCAAAAATGCCCGACGAACCCAAGGGAATTTGACTGGATTTAGTGTTCTCAAAAACACTGAAGCATAAATGACGGCAATGATTATCGAACTAAACAGTGTAATTTGGGCGCCTGTTTTGTCGCCGCTAGACGTAAACATCTGAACCATAGAGAATGCTGCGCCAATTATCGCTCCAATACCAAATAGTGCAAATATAACTGCGTGAATAATCATGACCGCCATGGCAGCACCAGTTTTCTTGACCTCTTCACGTTTGGTGAATAGTACATCGCAAATTACCGATATTGGAAGCAGCACGAGTACTGCAGCGATACCGTAAGGCGTGAAGCCGTCAGTACTCACATCTCCAATAAAAGTGGCAATAATAGTACTAACAAGTACGGATAGCGCCAATACTGTCCATCCCCAAAAAGCATACGTAAGCCATTCGAGCACAATAATTCCTGCACCTGCAGATTCCTTTGCGAGAACTTGCTGAGGAACGTTTGTGGCAGACTGCTGGCTTGATAAGCCTTGCGATGGCTGCGCTACTAGTGGTTGAGGCGTCGCGATCGGGCTACTTACTGGTGCTACAACTTCAGCTGCTTGGTAGCTATTTAGAGTTTCGATTGATGGCGCGGGATTTGTCTGGTCAATATTAGGCGGCGCGGCAGGTTCTAGCGAATGAGGAATCGGATTTATGTCCATAAGCACAAGTATAATACACCTTAGGTTAAATAGACATTACATTAATTTTAAAACTTACCAAATCCAGAAACAATATTCAGGTCGTAAATACCTGCCCGGATAGCGTCTGGCCTATGGCGCCGGCTAACCAGCCTGCGGCTTCCGCAAATTAGCTTAAGCCCCAACCGCCGGTTCAGCCTTTTTAGAAACTCGACCGGATAGCGTCGGTAGCTATTTTTTAGTCAACTCTCACACAATAGTCTTAGATGCAATTTAGCTTCCAAACACCTGTTGTGCAATCACTACTTGATAAATATCTTTTTTTTGTTCAGCAGGAGGCAATTGGTCGAACGGAACATCAAGTTCACCGCCCTTAGCCCACTCGTTACGTGACATCCATGCGTCGTGAATAATAGAACCCACACTACTGCGTTGTTCAGGGTTTTTAAGATCAATTTGAGCGTCTTTGTCCATCATCATACCTACCACAACTTCAGACGCGGCCTTGTTTTCTGCCTGCCAATCACTAGGTAAGCTGTCGTATGCTGTATTTGCAATATCTACTTGGTCAGTACCATTTGCCGCAATCCATGCTTCATCCTTAGTGGACTTAACTCTAGGCTCAAACGATCCATCTTCCTGTAGACGTGTTTTACGCCAATCTTCGTGCAAGGCCCCTGCTAGCTTATAAACTGCTGCTGCAACTACTTCTAACGGATCTGCACTTTGTGGTTCTTTTTCATCATTCATCTTATGAATTTTCCTCTATGGTTAATTTTATTAAACTTAGTCTAATATTAGCCTAATGCTTATGTATTTCAAATCCCAGTGTTTGATGTGAGTTCGACCAGATAGCGTCTGGCCTTCGGCGCAGGCTAACCAGCCTGCGGCTTCCGCATATTAGCGGAACCGCAGCCGCCAGTTCAAATCACTGGCGACCCTGCCCAAAGTAAAAGACCAGTCATTCGACTGGTCTTTTACTTTGGCGGGCCGTAGCGGGAGCTGTCCGGAACTACTTCTCAGGTTCTGTACTAGAGAAAGAAGCGTTCAATGCGTCAGCGCCTGCCTGGCGTTCTAATAGAACCAGTGTTCCCACTAGCACTTCAAACATTGGTTGATGAAGCTCGCTAGGGTACTTGCCGACTTGCATTTCAATAAAAGCAACGAGATTAGGGTTGGTTGCCATAACCTTATTTTGCATCTCAGTTAATCGTTCACCCCAAGCCTGACCATCACCGTTATTATTTGTATACTGACTTTTTAGGGCTTCTAATGTTTCGCCAGATATAACTGGGATACTAGCCTCGTCTGATGGCTGTTTTTCAGAATTATCCACGGCTAACTACCCCTTTCAAAAGACTTTTGACAGTGCGCTTAGGTGGAATGGCTTGCGAGATTTCTGGCGTACCAGAACCAAGCTGAACGGTACCGTCAGACATTCGACGACGGATATCTACAGCCATTTCCTTGGCTTCGGCAATCTGTTCTTCACTCATACCACGCTGACGTTGAGCTTCAACAATGTCTCCGATATTCCAAGCAGGCAAACCACGAGCAAAAGCTACAGCAAGCTGGTGAGTATTGAGGCCTTGCAACGTACCAGCCTTGTTGGCTACAAGATGATGGTCGTGTGACACGGCGGCGTCTATAAGGGTTCCTGAAAGCTGAACACCACGACTGCCAGCTTCTTCAATATCTTGAACTGGTTCATACCACATCTCCCAATCCTTTGGCACTTGACCGCTAAAGTGCTGCTTCCAGGCAAGCTCCCAACGCTTCGAAACAATGTCACGACTAAGTGAGCCACGGGTTCGGTCCTCATCCCAATGCGGGTTGTTCTTGTACCATTCAGCTCTACTCGCAATATCATCTTCAGCAACAGAGTGTTCTGTTGACGGATCAAATATGTATACGCCATCCGTAAACATACTGCGCTCTAAATCGCTAACATTAGGATTGGCAAGAGTTTCTTTTACTGGCGAGGCCAGAACTAGCTCTAGGTTTTCTGATTTAGGTTTTTGTGTTTCAGGCAATGTCATAGTTTGTATACTAGCATAAGCTTGTTGATTTGTCAATCTGATGCGCGCCGGCTAACCAGCCTGCGGCTTCCGCAAAGTTAGCCTAAGCCGCAGCCGCCGGTTCAGTATTCTTAGAAACTCGACCGGATAGCGTCGGGCTAGCGCGCCGGCTAACCAGCCTGCGGCTTCCGCAAAATAGCGGAACCGCAGCCGCCGGTTCAAATCCGAAGAGACGCGTGCAAGAAAAAAGCCCCAAACCCTTCGGGGTTGAGACTTTTATCTTGGCGGGGCATGGAGTCGGATTTTAGAACTAAATTGTTAGAAAATTAGTCATCTTCACTGTGAGTTTATTTGAAGCTATCTGGATCTTCATATATACCAAGCTTTTCAAGCTCTTTTCTAGCTTCTACTGGATCGACTATTTCCTCTACAATCCTACGTGCTAAACGATTAAACCATTCTTTTGTGCGTTCACTAAGTTCTAGCTTGTATACTCCTTGCTCTACAAGCGCTTCAGTAATCATAGTTCTCGTTATTTTACTAAGCAGTGGGGTCATGTCAGACGGCACGTCTAAAGAACTTTCTTCTTTAAAATTATTTTCCCTGCGCTCTTGTGTAATATCTGATTCTGTTAAAATTGGGTACTCGTCGCTTACGGCATTCGGGGCATTTATGTTGTTTAAGGCTCCAGATCGAATATGAACAGTAATAGATAAATCAAATGGTCGACGGCTATCTTCTGATGGCTTCTCGGCGAATAATTCATATCTTATTCCGTTTAAAGAATTGCTATCGGCGTACACCTCCACCCAAGAGAAATCTGGGTGATCGACCTCTCCAGAATAGCTGATGAATCTACCACTATGATTGCCGTAAATTGCATCTTGAAGGTCTTGAACGTAGAATAATCGTTCCAATTCATCTGTTCTGTGCTTCATTGCATCTAAGGTTGTAGGTTCGGGATCGGCAAAGTTTGAACTAATAGGCCATATACTTCGTACAAGATCACGCCCAGTTAAACCGTCTTTTGAATTTCGCTCAAGACGACTGACAAGTCCTTCACGTACTGCTGCAATGGCCTCGTCTGAACCACCAACTAAACCAGCTGATCTGAATGTATGTGATTCTGGTTCAAACAGTCTGCCCATGACTTCATCTACGCTGGCAGGTAAATCTACGTCAATGTTTTCGGGACTCGACTGACTAATTGCATTGAGCCTAGACTCGATGCTAAGTGGAGCTTGATCTTGATCGGGGTTCGAGTCGTTGGGTACGCTCATTTTTACCTTTTTTATTTTTTAATTTAATTATTAGTCTAGTTATTATCTTAGCATTAAAGTTTGTATATGTCAAGTACGTGTGGTTGTTAGGAGACAAGAAGAAAAACACTTCTTAAAAGAAGTGCTTATGCTTGGCGGGCTCGACCGGATAGCGTCTGGCTTGCTCGCAGGCTAACCAGCCTGCGGCTTCCGCATATTAGCTTAAGCCGCAGCCACCGGTTCAAATCGCTGGCGACCCTGTCCACAACAAAATAACCGCCCATAATGTGAGCGGTTATTAAGTTGAGGAATCTGGTTACTAGAGACCTTTGACTTTGTCGTAAATCTCAGCAGCCTGTCCAGCCTGATTGTCAGCTTCTGTCCGTGCAGCCTGTGCTTGCTCGGCTTGCTGAGTAGATGCGCGTACTGGACCTCTGTTTTCAATATCTCGGAATCTCGTATTGCCGATATTGCTTGCGGCTTCTAAGGCAAGACCACGGGCATGAACAACTGCTTCTTCTGCAGCCTTAGAGGCATAAGCCATAATCTCAGCTTTATGTGGGTCTACTACGGCGTTAGGGTGTTCCTGCAGGTAGTCTACTGGCTGTTCTGGCTGTTGAGAAATTGGTTCTTGTTCGCTCATTGTTATAATTCCTTACTTAAATTATTATTTATTATTTGTTTTAGGTTATTGAACCTTAGCAACATACTAGCATGACCATGTTGATTTGTCAATAATTCTTAGCGCTTACAAGAAGCACATCTTTCAGAATTATTATGCTTGGCGGGCTCGACCGGATAGCGTCTGGCCTCTGGCGCAGGCTAACCGGGCCGTGACCTCGGCAAAATTAGCCGAGTCACTTGCGCCGGTTCAAATCGCAAGTCAAAGACTTGCCCAAACAAAAAGCCCCATCAAAGATGGGACATTTTGTTTGGCGGGCTCGACCGGATTTGAACCGGCGATCTCCTCCGTGACAGGGAGGCATGTTAACCACTACACCACGAGCCCGTATTTGTTTAGACGTTAGTTCAAGCAAATACGCCTGTCACTACGTTCATGTTATATTAGCAAATCTAAAGAGTTTATGCAATCATCTTCATCTGTTAGAATAATCAAGTCATCAGAGTTTTTCAGCGCGCCGAAGTAGCTCAGTGGTAGAGCAGTACTTTCGTAAAGTAAAGGTCGCGGGTCCAACTCCCGCCTTCGGCTCCAAAAATCACAAAATGTATACATTATTGACGAGCGGGTATGGTTTAGTGGTAAAACGTATCCTTCCCAAGGATGAATCGAGAGTTCGATTCTCTCTACCCGCACCATTTACGGATAAACTTGCTATACTGAAGCTTATGATTAAAGCAGTGGTGTTCGATTACGGTGGTGTCATTTACAAAAACCTACATTGGCACAATGACATGTTTAAATTGGCTGGTGATTTGCGCGCTAATGATTATAAGACTGCTATTTTGTCGAATATGATAGCTCCCCTGGCCTGGATGGCTAACCGCTTTCCGTCCACCAAAGACTTCTCGCCAGTAGTGATATCGGCAGATGTTGGCCACTCTAAACCCAAACCAGAAATCTACCACATACTCTTAGAAAAGATTGGGCTAAATGCTAACGAATGCTTGTTTATAGACGATCGTCCAGAAAATCTGGCTACAGCAAAAACTATAGGCTTCGAAACTATGCTAGTCAAAAAACCGGCAACAACTGTTAAAGATATTCGCCAACTACTTAGAATATAATTTATTAAAAGGAACGCTTATTGAGGGGTTTTTGATCGTTTTCTTTTATCGCCTCAGATATTTCGGGATTATCTACGACCAAACTAGCCAATGCTAAGCCCAAATTTTCAGCTCTTGCCGCAATAATTGCACCTTTATAAAACTCTACTAACGGATCAGCCTTACCCGGTTCAACCTCAAAAGGGCCATAGACTTCCCCGGCCAATGAAGCTATCATGTCAAGTTTTCGTAAATCGTCCGCAGGTGTCATGCTTGGAAGGACTTCGGAGCTTAACACGTCGTATTCATACGCAAAATCTCTGGTTATATCACCAAGACTGTTTGAACCAAACATCTCTTCATTCATACGCATATTCTATCATAATATGACATAATATGCAATTGCTTATGTTTGTTAGCGCAATACTTACAAATACGGCATAGGGTTTTCACGGTAACTAAATAGCGATATAATGCATTTATACTTAACTGAGGTACCACATGAAGATTATAGATATTCACGCACGACAAATATTAGATAGCCGCGGCAATCCGACCATCGAAGCCGATGTGCGACTTAGCGACGACACCATCGGGCGAGCAGCCGTACCGTCTGGAGCGAGTACTGGTAGCCACGAAGCTATCGAATTACGAGATGGCGAATCGGCCTATGGAGGAAAAGGCGTCACAAAAGCAGTCGCCTACATTAATGGCGAAATTAGGTCTGCCTTGATAGCCGCAGAAGACCTCGACCAAGCCAGCGTAGATAAGATTATGATTGAATTAGACGGCACAAATAACAAGGGTCGATTAGGCGCGAATGCCGTATTGGCAGTGTCACTTGCCTTCGCTAAAGCTGCCGCACTCAGCCGTAAACAACCACTCTATGTATATGTAGCAGATTTAGCTGGAAATCAAACATTCACCCTGCCCTTGCCAATGATGAACATTATAAACGGTGGAGCTCATGCCGCAGGAAGTACAGATATTCAAGAATTTATGATTATGCCGGTGGGCGCTAAAAGTTTTAGTCACTGTATACAAATTGGTGCCGAAATATTCCACAGTCTAGCCAAAGTTCTAAACAGCCATGGATACTCAACTACTGTTGGCGACGAAGGCGGCTACGCTCCAGCCGTCAAAAATGGCAACGCTGAAGCATTGGAACTAATTGCAGAGGCCACTAAAAACGCTGGCTACACTCTAGGAACTGATGTCGTTTTGGCCTTAGATGTAGCGGCTAGTGAACTAATAGAAAACGGCAAATATAACCTAAAGACAGAGGCCAAACAACTTACTAGCGACGACATGATTAACTTCTACCGAGATATCACTTCTCGCTTCCCTGTTGTTTCGATCGAAGACGGATTAGCCGAAGACGATTGGACAGGCTGGCAGTCATTAACTGAACAACTTGGCGACAAGATTCAGTTAGTTGGCGATGATTTACTTGTCACTAATACTGATTTTCTAAAGCGTGGAATTACCGAGAAATCGGCCAATGCGATTTTGATAAAAGTTAATCAAATTGGCACTCTAACAGAGACAATAAATGCAGTAACAATGGCTCACAAAGCTGGATGGAAAGCAGTAATATCTCATCGTTCTGGTGAAACCGAGGACACTACAATCGCCCACCTAGCAGTAGGACTAAATACTGGGCAAATCAAAACTGGCAGTTTGAGTCGAAGTGATAGAGTTGCCAAATACAACGAACTTATGCGCATCGAAGAAGAACTAGGTGAAGGTGCAGTATTTATGGGCAAGAATGCCTTGGGAGTGCAATAAATGGCCTACTTAGTACTCGTACGACACGGGCAATCCGAATGGAACGCGCTTGGCCTTTGGACAGGCTGGCACGACACACCGTTAACCGCCAAAGGTCGCGAAGAAGCACGTCAAGCTGCAGAATATTTACAAGACTTCAAACTACATAAAGCTCACACATCAAACTTAGTTAGAGCTCAACAAACATTAGATGAAATAAAGTCAGAGCTCAACCATCAAAATCTAGAAACTGTGAATCACGCCGCTTTAGACGAACGTCATTACGGCGATTATACAGGCAAGAATAAATGGCAGGTCAAAGATGAAATTGGCGAGGTTGAATTCAATAAATTACGCCGCGAGTGGAATTATCCTGTACCAAATGGTGAAACTTTAAAAGATGTTCATGATCGCGCTATTCCCTACTATCAAGAGCACATCATAAATGACTTAAAGGATGGCAAAAACATAATAATCGCTGGGCACGGTAATACTCTGCGAGCACTCATGAAACACCTAGAGGAAGTCGACGACAACGATGTTCACACACTAGAAATCGGCACAGGACAAGTGCTTGTTTACGAGATAAATAACGACGGCAAGATGATAAGCAAGCAAATCCGTTCTTCGGGCGGAAAAGCTTAAAGCTTGATGTAGGTTGTGGTTTTTTGCTTTAGGTTTAGATCGCTGATATACGAGTTAATATCTTTTAGTTTGAATACTATATGTGCGGAACGAATTTTATCACCCTGTATTTCTATGGCTTTAACGATTTCTAAAGAGTAACCGGTATTAACTATGCCGGATATTTGCCCGTTGGATAATTTGAACAACTCATTTGTCAGCTGTGGCGGAACATCACGATTAGATTTATCGATAGCTATGCCATAGTCACCGCCATTGTTTTTTGAGCCTAGGTCGTCTGAGTATTTTGCGGCTACTGCTGCAAAGTCGGCTCCGGCATTTAATTCTGCCAATGCAGCTTTGGCTCGAGCGTTAGTTGCGACATCAAGTACGGCCACAACTTTTTGTGCTAATAGTTGCTGTTTAAGCTCTCGTTTAAAGTCCGCTACAGACCAACCAAAGTTGTCTTGAAGAACATCCTGAAAGCCCTTTTCGTTAGCGCCCAATCGATTCTGATTACGAACAAGTGTATAGAGGTCATTTAGTTCGCGGTCACTTACAGAGACCTTGTTTTTTGCTGCCAGCTGTCTTACTGCCGCGTTATTAATTACTTCCTGAAGAGCTCGACGCTTGTAATCAGTAATCTGTTGTTTGCCTAGTCCAGCAGTAAAGTCTGTTTTTTGCTGTGTTTCATAGTAGTGAACATAGTGGCGCAAATCGAATAGATAATTCTCGTAAGATACATAACTACCGCCAACTTTGGCTACTGGAAACGGAATCACCCTAGTCACCCCATAAAGAAAATCAGAAGAAGATTTATGACCATAAAGCTCAACTAAACTAAAAGTCGTAAAACTAGCTATTGCCAAGACGAATATTATCGTCGAGACCACCACAATCTTGTGCTTGGAGTGTTGCAGAGGTAAAACAAATTTACGCGCGCTAGACAACACTTCTTCGCGGTGTTCGGCTACATTCTCGTTAGTCATTCTCAATAAATCACTGACCTGTTCTCGCTTAGATTTGCGACGCAAGATCTTAGACTTAAATTTTTTGGCTAGAGGCTTAATCTTCTTCGGTAATATCTTCATCGTCAATTTTTCCCTTAAACGCTGGCAATGCACTGGTAGTTATGCCCTTATCGCGCAATATCTTTAAAATTTTCTTGGATATCTCGGCAGGATGATGAACATCGTGTATAACCAAGTCGCCGACATAAGTCTGCATCATTATTGTACCAAATCCCAGCAATGTTTCCTGAAATCCGGCTATCTGATAGTTGACCATTTGAATCTGAGCTAGCGTCAAATCAACTACTGTACGATGAAAAAGGCCTTTTTGGGTAATCTGGATAAGCCGTTGGTCTGTAACGATAAAGACGCTGTAATACCAGGCTACCCATGCAGGAAAGAATATTATAATTCCGAGCAATAGACCGCCCAATAAACCACCAAAAAAATAAATATATTCGGGCTTAATAAGTGAAGGCAGAGTACCAACTAGCAGAGCTAACATGCCAAATATTAGACCCTTTCGCATGACTATCGGGTGCTTGCGAAACAAGAATAATACTTCTTCGTCGTCGAACTGGTCTTCGAAATGTTTAGGTGCGGTATTTTTGTCTTTCTTTGCCATATTAGTTCTATTTTAACACTTTAATTCTTATTAGCCTTAAACCTGTCTTTGGTGCCCCCACCAGGAGTATTGCTTCGAGCCTTGGCGTAAAATACGCCTAGGTCTCTTCATATAGCCGTCCAGTAAAGAAAATTACTTTACTGTTCCGTTATCGAACTAGAGCTTCTCCTTCTTTAGGCCAGCAATTTTGGTGCCTCCGAGAGGATTCGAACCTCTAGCTTCTCCTTAGGACGGAGTTATTTTATCCATTGAACTACGGAGACAAAATTTGCTGGCGGACGGAGCTATTTTATCCATTGAACTATGGGGGCCTAACCCCTATATTCTACCACTTAACGGGGCTAGAGGCCTACTTCTTACGAGCTTTTGCCTGAGTGTAGACTTCGTGAACAGTTTGATAGTCGAATAATTCATTATCGTTAAACCAGTGTTTGATCTCGGCAGCTGCCTCTGTTTCGTCACCTGAAGCATGCAAGATATTTGGTATGCCAATCCCCTCTTTGTCGGCGTGTCCATAACTCATATGAGCATAGTCACCTCTTATAGTACCCGGTAGTGCCGACTTAGGCTCAGTAGTACCAATCATCTTGCGGACAAGACTGACAGCCTCAACACCTTCAAGCACCATAGCAATAACAGGGCTTTCCTGCATCATACCAAGCGTAACGTCAAAAACCTTCTGACCACGACGAGACACAAGGTTACTGATACCTTCATAGTGATGATGAAAATGAGCTTCATCAGGTCGAACCATCTTAGAACCAACTACTTTAAGCCCTACTTTCTCAAAACGACTTAGTATTTCTCCGACTAATCCGCGCTTTATTGAGTCTGGTTTGAATATAATAAGTGTTCGTTCCATAGATTCCTTTGTGATTAAGATAAGTCTATTTTAACAGATGAAGCGGCAAAGTTCTAACCTTTTAAATCTCCTACCCTCTATGATGCAGCGAGCTCCTAGACATTGCAAGGTCTCACCTTGCAACAAGGTGAGACCTTGGAGTGCCTTGCGGTAAAAAGTATTTTTTGCTGTTATGTGGCTATCACTTTGGTTTGTGTCGTACAATAAGGTTATGTTAATGAGTAAATGTGATGTTATTTAGCAAAGCAAAGACTGATTATTTGGAATATCTTGAGATTGAGCAAAATCGATCCCAGAAGACTATAGCCAATTATGATCATTATCTGACACGCTTAATAGATTTTGCCGGAGAGATAAAAATAAGTGAAATCGATGCTGAACTTATTCGTAAATGGCGTCTCTGGCTAAATAGACTCGGCACCAACACCTCTGACGAATTACAAAAATCGACACAGAACTATCATCTTATAGCTTTAAGAAGTTTTTTGAAGTACTGCGCTAAGCGTGACATCCCTGCCCTTACGGCTGACAAAATCGAACTCGCCCGAACCGTCCGTAAACAAGTAACATTCTTGAACGAAGACGAGCTAGACCGTCTATTTGCCCAACCCGATATCAGCAAGTTGTCTGGCATTCGTGATCGAGCAATCCTAGAGCTACTCTTTAGTAGTGGTCTGCGCGTATCGGAGCTTGTTGGGCTCGACAAAGACCATATCAACCTGAAGCGACGCGAGTTTATGGTTAGAGGTAAGGGCCAGAAAGATCGTCCTATCTTTATTAGTCCAGCAGCCGCTAAGTGGCTAAGCCACTACTTAGAAAAACGCGAAGATAATGTTAAGCCGCTATTCGTCCGTTATAGTGGCAGCAAAAAAGTTGACCTATCTGGCGACTTTCACAGATTGACTGCGCGTAGTGTCCAACGATTAGTCGCCCGTTACGCCCTGCTAGCCGGAATAACCAAACATGTCAGCCCACACACACTCAGACACAGCTTTGCTACCGACCTAATCATGAACGGCGGTGATTTACGCGCCGTACAAGCCATGCTAGGCCACAGCAATATCGCCACAACGCAAATCTACACCCACGTTACCGACCCTCACCTTCGTGCTATCCACGAAAAGTTTCACCGCAAAGACAACTAGTTAATACCCTTCGCATTGCCACTGCCGCTCAAACAATCAGTATCAATAGCTCCAATAGCATTGATTTTGATCTTCTTGCAAATCTCTGTAGCTGAATCAATCGAAAAGCTAGGTGTTAGATTTTTGAGGGTGAACGATCTTCTGGCACTAATACGCTTTGTGATGCCGCCAACCTTAGTAGTAACATCTATAACTGTCTGAGATTCACTCAAGGAAATACTACTACTCGTAGAATCCTGAGCAATTATAGATACTGTGGCGGCAGAATATATAGGACGAACCCTGACATAGAAATCTTTGCCCGGCACAACATACATTGTGGCTCGACAAAATTTAGGAGAATTACTTGCCGAACATTTACCGCTAACAATCTCGCCCTTAGAGTCTCCGCCTTCCACACTATAACCAGTACCGGTGCCATCAGTCGGATACAAATAAAAAGCCTGACTGCTATCAAGCAAGGATTGGGCAGTATTACTCGCCCCCCAAGGCACTATATCTACCTTTAACACTGGCGGATATGAACTAGACCATTCGGCTAGCTTAGTAAAGCCAGAACCCACTGGAGGTGTGGATGTCGCGGGATTTGTGCCGTCCCAGCCAACCTCAATTCGTGAGATATCAGTAGCCCCCCTTGTGATAATGTGGATACTCTGTGAATTATCCTTCTCAACAGAATCATAGACTAATGAATTCTCATCTCGATTTATCAATAAGCAAGTTACGGCCCCTGAACTAATTCCGGTCGGCAATACTATAGGGGGGAAGGCATTTTTCATTTTATATATAGAGCTGTCTGGCCCAGAACATTTGTTTCCCGAGATACTAGCGACAGTATATGCATTATTGTCTACCGCAGAAATAATAGTGTTTATGGTGGCCTCTCCTGTGTAGTAAGCCTGGCTATTGAGTTGACGATCTATAGTTTGACGCTGCTCCCGGTTAATGACTTGCGAGTAGGTCATAACTATAATGGTTATTAAAACCATCGTTATAAGAGTGACTATTATAGACACTATACCCTTTTGATTACTATGTATTTTTGAGCGCTTAGGCATAATCCTTATAGTCATTATAGTCGATTCTGAACTATTGTAGTTAATTCGGATACTGCACAAAATTCAGTACCGACATTTTTGCCGTCACGACAACGAATATCACCCTTGAGCGGAGCGAGCCCCGCGGTAATAACAGATGAAGTGCTAGTACAGTCACCAACTATACTTGGACTACACAACAAGACTGCCTCACCATAAACTAGCCTAACTTTTACTTCATAAACTCCTAATACCTGCGTAACAGACAGTGCGACTAAACGTGCGCCTGGTGGAACTAGCTCTCGTTGAGACGCATAATCAAATGAGGTGAGGTCAGCTGGCCCCGTACATGCTGAAGGGCTGTCTCTAACTAAGACATGCGAAACCTTATCCCCTCCAGCCGTCACTTCTGCCGTCTTGTCAGTTAATCGCTTGCCCAAAACATATGTATATCGAGCTTCACCAGTACAAAAATAATTTGCTCCAGCAGCAACTCCGCCACTGCCAAACCTTACAGAACCCGTAATCTCTGCACTTATTTCGCGCACAGCTTCTTGAGTTCTTGTCTGTAGAATACCCTTATAATACATACGTCCGATTCGAATCGTCATAGTCGATACTATAGTCAAAAAAACAGACATAATCGTCGTAGCAATCAATAACTCTATGAGTGTAAAGCCGCTTTGATGTTCGTTATATTTTTTCATAATTTAATACACAGAGTAGTTCAGGACTACCTCCCCTTTGCCGTTTCCTCCGGCTTGCCACCATCTAACACGAATTACAAAATCCTTGCTACCTCCGCTTGATCTATTAATAAGCGTGTAGTAAGTAGTATTACTGTTAGTGATGCATTTTAGTGGGTAATTCGTTAGAGTGTCGCTATTAAAAGAAGTAGGAGGAAGTGGGTTGACAAAATTAACCACCTCAACAGTGGGCGGATCGGCTATGCTATCAACTTTTAAGCAAAAATTAGTAGCAGATGTTGCTGTGAATCCTATGATGGACGAAAAAGCTCTTAGCTCGTCGGCCTGCGACTCTGCCACCTTAAGTGCCCCCGCTCTCTCCTGTGACCTATAAACACTCGTTAGATTACTTACGACCGTCCTATATGCCATTGTTAAGATCATACTGGTAATTGTCAGCGAAAACATGACCTCTATAAGCGTATCTCCGTAATTATCAAGCTTTTTCATAGACAGGCCCCATCTGCAAACTGAACCGTAACACTTGACTGACGACCATTGCCACCGATAGTAACATATGCGTGTCTATCTGGTCCTGTTTCTGAATTTTCTAAACAAATCTTAATTCCACTGCTTGGATTTTTAGTCGAATCTCTGCCTGAAGAAGCGTCCAACGTCTTGCGCCACTCGCCATAAGGAAAAAGACTCGTAGTACCAGTCCCAAAAGGGTCCCATATAATTGGCTCCGCAGGGATTATGTCGGTTTGAGCATCGCCAGACACTAAACTAGCGCCTGAAGAATTAGCGAAGGTCGTGGTAAACCCCAGACCATTAAGTGGTGTATACGCCCCGCTCAAATTAATATAAGAAACACTGTGCACAACAACACCATAGGACAGTCTTTCAGATATACTACCAAGATTATTGACATCAATGATTGGCCAAGTTTGAGCCTCGTAAAGGCTTTTTGCAGGTCTTTTAACTCCACTAATGTCAGTATCTTTCTTTCCGACCAATGCAAAAACATCATAACGGGGACTCCCTTCAGTGA
Source organism: Candidatus Saccharimonadota bacterium (assembly GCA_037137935.1). Taxonomy (GTDB): domain Bacteria; phylum Patescibacteriota; class Saccharimonadia; order Saccharimonadales; family AQU-01; genus CALRGT01. Next base: position 49,654 of record JBAXJI010000001.1, read on the forward strand.
ACTGCATTCCTATGCCAACAAATAGACACCCCTCGCTAGTGCCGCGTCTGTCTGAAGCTGTTGGCGGAGCGTAATCAATAATCACAGCGTTCGCAGCAGTGCCGTCATGGGTACAAACGTAGTTCGTGCTAGTTGGATTATTTCCGGTAGCAACGTCATTAGCTATATCCATAAGTCGGGACTGAAAGGCGTTTACAGATTGAACAAACTCCGTTTTTGATTGCTGTCCATTAATAATGGTTGCGAGCATTCCGAACAAACCCATTGAAATAGATAGCGTAAGCATTACTTCAATTAAGGTAAACGCTCGTGAATTTAACCCTGTTCTCATCTATTAAATTATAGCATAACCACGATCACCTAAATCAGTCACGACCTGCTATATTATCTTGCCGATAATAGCTAACCTATCATTAGTAGCTTTTTATACCAGGCAATAATGCTAGAACCGAACAAATATACAATAATCGTAGCAGCAATTAGAAAAGGACCAAACGGTATCTTACTACCCCTATTAGCCTTCCCTGTGATCAACAAAGGCAACGAGAACAGTGAGCCAAGGCAGGATGCCATAAAAAGAAGTAAAAGTGCTGGCCAAGGACCACCAACAAGCAAGCCCAGCACAGCACCGAGCTTAACGTCCCCGCCACCTATCAACTCTTTTCCAGGTACATGAAATAACACAAAAAATATGCCTCCACCTATAAGCAAACCATATACAGCGCCAAGAATAGCACTGACGCCCCCGTGATAAATTGTACCCATAATAAAAACATGAACCAGTGATAAAAAGAATAAAGGTACAACTATGCGGTTCGGCAGCAGCAACCATCTAATGTCATAAATTACAAGCGCAACAAAACTAACAACAAAAATTAACCAAATCACAAACAACAAGACGCTACTATAATTCCAAGCAAGAGGCCAATATATATAAGAAATGACAAATAGTAAGGGAGTGACGATCTCAGTGACGGGCGTATCCTCGTAAGTAGCGTGACAATACCGGCATTTACCTCGTAGCTGCAACCAACTTAATATGGGTATTAAATCAATAGCTGATAATTGGTGTCTACAATTAGGACACATAGATCGACCACTGACAATGGACATTTCTTTTGATTTAACACTGGATGGCGAATATTTTAGAGAACTGGTAGATTTGTGTTTCTTGAAACTGCTAGTATAGACAGTATTTTGCTGCTCATGTATACGCCAAACCAAGGCATTAATAAAGCTGCCGAAACATATCCCAGTAATTAAAAGATAAACCATAATCATGTTAACCCATAATACCATGTAGCCAATAAAAAAACGGGGCGAAGTGCCCCGTTTTAATAATTACAGATTTATACTAGTTTGCCTGTACGCAATATGGTGTAGCCGTACCATTTGTTTCTAGTAGGTACTGGATAGCTACTTTTGTATTTGAGGCATCGTAAGAAACCGCGCCAGCTGCACCGCATGTGCCATTTTGGAATAATGCTAATGCTGTCAAGTTAGCGTTAGCGGCTCCTGTTACCATTGCTGCTGCGCCTATAGCTGGTGTCTGTGAAATCGTTAACGTGTTAGCGCCAACTGCAGCACCGTAAGCTAATCCATTGTATTGCGCAAGTGACCCAGTGGCGTTAACCAAACTTAGACCACTGGTTGCTGGTGCTGTAGCGATTGCACTCCCTGGATTATTAGCATACCAGTCTATTACTGCTGCCCCTACTCTTGCTATATCATTTTTCCTAGCCGTATTACGTTGACTTCTCTGTAAGCCAGGTACAGCCAAGAAAACTATTAACATGATAAGTCCGGCTATCGCTAGCACTATCATTGCTTCAATGATAGTGAACCCTTCAGATCGCTTTTTTAAGTTTTTGAACATATAATACGCCCCCCCTAGAAATTATTAATTATGCTTATGTTTTTAATGATACGTTTATCTTAAATAAAAAGCAATACTATTTATATACTTTATGGCGAATACCGCTATGTCGTATTCGATCTCTATTAAGCCCTTCTCTTATGGGCCATTTACTAAATAACTGTGGACTGGCCTGCTAGGTTATATATAGGTAGAAGTACTGCCGCCACAATAATAAATGCCATAACACCAAGTACCACCATTAACAGCGGCTCGATTATTAATGACAGGCTCTTTACCTGTTCGTCAACTTCCTTCTCGTAGTATTCGGCTGTCTTTTCTAACATCTTCTCTATTGCACCGGACTTCTCTCCAATATTTAACATATTTGATACTAGGGGCAAGAAATTATTGTCACCCTTAATTGCTTCAGATAACGGCTTTCCGCCTCTAACTTTTTCTATGGCAGCACTGAGTGATTTTGCTATATGGACATTATTAATGGCCTGAGAGGTGATCTCGAGGACTTTTATTAATGACACCCCGCTAGATACTAATGTGGTGGCCGTGCGGGCGAATCTAGCCATATACAACTTCATAAACAACGGACCTATCGGCCAAGCCTTCATCTTAATATTGTCAAATAAACTCTTACCGACGACGCCTCTTGCCCAGCGCGACACTGCAAATCCGCCAAAACCTACCATAATCAATACTAACCACCAAAATTTCGAAATTATATGGGATATATCCAGTAATATTACTGTCACGAAAGGTAACTTTGCGCCTTTCATTCCTGCGTACAACACCTCAACCTGAGGCAAAACCTTTACTATCATAAAAGACATAACCGCAATCATTACTACGACCACAATCATCGGATAGATTAATGCACCCCTTACTTTACGAATAATCTCAGCATCCTTCTCTTGTTGGTAAGCCAGCCTCTCTAGCGCTTTGTCCAAAGTACCCGATGTCTCGCCAGCCTGCACCAAACTCACATATACCTGATTAAATACCATCGGATGCCTGCCCAAAGAGTCTGACAAGGTAGAGCCAGCCTCTATATCGGCTATGATTACGCTGCCGATGTTTTTGAGAGGCTTACTGGCTGACTGCTCAATTACTGTGATTAACGCCTGAATAAGCGGCAGCCCGGCGTTAATAAGCGTAGAGAGCTGTCGTGAGAACAAAACCTTGTCTTTTCCTGAAACCTTCTTCTTAAACCTGCCAACACTAAGGCCACCTTCAGTCTTTAAAACTTTTATGTCTATAGGAGAAAATCCTGCCTTAAAAATAAGATTAGCAGCAGTTTGCTCGTCATCTGCCTGGACTTCTGACTTTACCTTTTGGCCTGTAGCTGGGTCGTGAGCAGTGTATTTATAGGTCAGCATACGAGCTCCGCCACACTGTCGTCACTAACAGATTCATGAAGTGATATGATTACTAAATCTATATTTATCATACGGTCAATTACCTCTGTTATAAACTAAGCCCTCATTAAACGATCGAGCTCCTCGACATCAACCGCGTAGGTGCGGGCATCGTCATAACTAATCGCGCCGCTATGTATTAGGCCAATCAAGGTCTTGTCCATAGATTGCATACCAAACTCAGCCCCGGTCTGAATTACAGCTTCCAGTTGATGGCTCTTACCCTCTCGGATAATATTACGAACTGCTGGCGTGACAACTAGTATTTCGGCCGCCACCGTACGACCACCACCAATAGTTGGGATTAGTCGCTGAGAACAGATTGCCATTAAAATGTTAGACAACTGTGACCTAATTTGCGGTTGTTGATGCGGCGGGAAAACATCGACCATGCGGTCAATACTTTGTGAAGCTGAGTTTGTGTGCAGAGTCGTCAAGACAAGATGGCCAGTTTCGGCAATGGTGATCGCTGAGGAAATAGTCTCAAGGTCTCTCATTTCTCCAATAAGCACAACATCTGGATCTTCACGTAGTGCTGAGCGAAGAGCTGCCGAGAAGGAGTAAGTGTCATAGTGAACTTCTCGTTGAACAATTACAGAACGCTTCGACTTATGCGTGAACTCAATCGGGTCTTCGATAGTCAAAATATGAGCCGGTCGCTCTTCGTTAATCTTATTAATAATCGCAGCTTGCGTGGTGGACTTACCAGATCCAGTTGGGCCAGTAACTAGCACTAACCCTCTTGGATAATTTGCAAAAGTACTGACAATTGCTGGCAGACCCAGTTCTTCTATTGTTTTGATCTGATTCGGAATCAAACGAAGTGCTGCAGCCAAGTTGCCTCGCTCGTGAAAAGCATTAACGCGGAATCTACCTAGATCACCAAATGCAAAACTAAAATCAAACTCTTTATCCTTGAGCAGAATCTGTTTCTGGTCTTCGTCTAATATAGAAAAAATCAGCAACTCAACTGTTTCCTCGGTCAGAGGAGCAACACTCGGCACAGGCACAATAGAGCCATCGATGCGTAACATTGGAGCGACTCCAACCTGTAAATGTAGATCAGAAGCCTTCTTTTTGATGACTTCTTCTAGCAACTCTTCAATTTTTACATGTCCTTGCATTATAGTTGCCCCCTAAACCCTTTAATCAGCAATGAGTAGTATGCAGGAACTAACTTCGCGCTTAATAAGCTTGTAGGCCTTTTATGTATCGCTCTGCTTATTTCTGACATTTCCCCACCCTTCTATTAACTACTAAATAATTTCTCATTTAATTAAACTCTGACCCTGCTACTCGATTGACTTCTGCCAACGTCGTATAGCCTGCTAGAGCCTTCAAGACACCGTCTTGACGCATAGTTACCATTCCCTGCTCGGCTTCTGCGGCTTTCTGAATTTCTGTACTGGTCGACCTTTTTAAGATCAAATCCTGAATGCTTTCGGTTACTTCGAAAACTTCGTACAGACCCATTCGCCCCTTATAGCCACCAGGCGTCTCTGGACTATCCTTGCCCTTATATAAAGTATAAGCGCTATCACCCTTAAGTGGCAAGTTTTCGTAGCCAAGATCGGCCGCAACTTCAGCTTTGACCGATTCATTTTCCGGCAACAAGTCGCCAATTGCCGTTTTTACAGCCTCTGATTCTAGTTTATCTGACAAGTAAGGATCTTTGCTGTCACTAATTCGACGCACCAGTCTTTGACCAATAATAGTGCGTACTGTACTTGCTATCAAAAACGGCTCTATGCCCATATCTAGTAGACGAGGCAAAATGCCGGCGGCTGAATTGGTGTGCAGTGTGGAGAAAACAAGGTGACCTGTTAGTGCGGCCTGAACAGCCAAAGTAGCAGTCTCTTTGTCACGGATTTCACCCACCATTATTACATTAGGATCTTGGCGCAGAATTGAGCGTAAACCTGAGGAAAAAGTTAATCCAACCTCACTGTTAACTTGAATTTGATTTATGCCCTCCATCTTATATTCGACAGGATCTTCTAGGGTAACTATGTTTATGGCGTCATTTTTTATCTCCTGAATTAGGGCATATAACGAAGTCGACTTGCCCGATCCGGTTGGACCACTAGTCAGAATCATACCGCTAGTTTGCTTTAGCCCTTCCCTAATAGTTCTGAGCGCTCTGCCATGATAACCCATATCTTCAAGGTGGAGATCAGTACCAGTCTTGTCCAGCAAACGAATAACTACCTGCTCTCCCCAAACTACAGGCGAAATGGCGATACGTAAATCAATATCTTTGCCGCCGGTCTTGATGCTAAACTGTCCATCTTGAGGTATTCGATGCTCATCGATTTTTAAATTAGATAAAATCTTGATTCTGGATACGAGGGGCGGCTCAGTTGACTTGGGCAATTTCATAATCTCTCTTAATACTCCATCAATCCTAGCCCGAATTTTTAATTCCTTTTCGAGCGGTTCGATGTGTATATCGCTGGCTCGATTTTTTGCGGCAAACTCAAGAATCGCAGACAAAGCCTTACTAATTGGCGAATCCTGAACAATAGTTTTTATATTTTTAGTTTTTAATTGCGAGTTATCTACTGCTTCTTCGTTTTCCACCTGCTTAACTGGACCATCTAATGCGCCCATGACGTCGTTGTTTAGGTCCTTTTTATACTGCTGCAAAACATTACGGACACCTTCTTCACTGGCCGCATAGACCTTAAGCGGTCTACCTATCTTATTCGACAAAAAATCAACAGCCTGCACATTGTCTGCATCTAGCATGGCAACCACTAGTCTGTTCTGCATCTCACCTAAAGGTACGGACATGTAACGCTCAGCTATGTCCTCTGGCAAAAGCGCCAAGATAGACGGATTAATTTTGGCCTTTGTCAGATTCACATAAGGCATGTTAGTAACCTCTGCTATAGTCTTTGTAAGCGCCTCGTTAGTAACCTTTCCGTCGACGGTCATGACACTAAAAACTGGCGTTTTGATTTGTTGTGCGCGCAATTTAAGTTCTGATAGCTGATTATCGGTAATTAAACCATTAGCAACTAGCTTATCTTCGACCTGTTTCTGGACGGATGCAGATAAAACACTCACGAGATACCACCCAATAATTGGCCAGCTGCAGTTTGGTTAGGCTGAACAGTCAATAACATTAAACCTACTCCTTAGTTAGTGCCGCCGAAAGGCTGAGGATTAGTGTTGTCACCGATTCTAATAATCTTGGTCGGATTGATTGAATCAGCATTAAAATACCTGCTATCAGGTCGTTTAAACTCAGGGCTTATTAATTCAACAACCTCCACCTTCTCCTGCCTATTCTTGGGTGCTGTAATGAAAAGATTAGATAATACCAAAGACAAAATTCCTGATATCGTCGCTATAACTACAATAATTAATATATCTTTTCGCTTCATTTTATAACCTCAGTTTTTGCTGATCTTACAATTCCTGGCTGGTAATAAGTTTTTGCCGTCACACTCATAGTCATCTGATCATCGCTGCCACCAAGCTGCAAAGCAGTTATTTTTATTGGACGAATAGACCGCTGAAGAGTGTCTAGCGCTGCCAGGATTGATTTATGATTACCGCTAAAACTCATACTAAAATTCATATCAACTGGAGCAACCTTAGGAGATGTCTTAACTCCCAATTGACCAATTTCATCATCTGTTCCACCGCCGAACGACTCAAGTTTAAATAGAGGCGAGGAATAATATACCTTCTCTATACTGGAGGCAAAAGCAGGAAAATCATACTTACTTGGCAGTGCGTCGAGCACAATCTTGGCATTGTCCCCGTCATTACTGCCCACACCAACTGCTTTTCCTCCAATGACATTCACATCATCATTTTGAAAAGAAGTGTATGCGGTCTTTAGTTTAGCAACAGCATCTACATTCTTTTTGATTTGAACTAAAGCTTTGGATTTTTTATCAATTACTCTTCCTTGGTAAGACTGCTGATTAAGTAGAGCTCTTGACGCTATTAGCGAGAATGACGCTATAGCAACGGCTCCAGAAATTATAATAATTACTTGGGTATTAGCTTTTATTACCAGTAGTCTTTTTGTGGAAAATTTCATGGCGATACCTTTACGTTGTCTTGTTGCTGAAACAAAGCATCTGGCTTCTCTGTTTCACTTCTAGTACTTATTACTTTTGGCACCGTTAGGCTCAATTTAGTATTTGCATCAAATATTAAGGGGTCAAAAATTGTAGATACACTGTAGGTGCTGTTTTTAGTTGTTTTAGCGAAGCTGCTCAATACAGTAGACGAAAATACTTTCTTGCTAGTAGTCTGGCCGTCAATAGTATAGGTGGTGAACTTTATAGTATCGACAAATTTATTGACCGTACTAAGAGCGTCTGCAGTACCGCCAACAGTTAAAGCTCCGCTCGCGAAATCAATAGATAAAGTACTCAAACTAACATTTGCTGGGGTTATTAAATTCATATAACCGAATAATCTGCTGGCTACTGGTTTTCCATCATGTAGAGCTGTTAGGCTATTAAGCTGGTTCTGTATGGTCAGAATCTTGTCTAGGTCTTTAGTCCCTTTTATCTTATTTTCGTTTGATGCTATATTTTTTGAAATATCAGACAGGTGCTTCTTTTGAGCAACATTAACAAAAATAAATAATAGTATTACCGCCGCCAAAGATACAGTAGTAACGCTTGCTGCTCCAACCATAACTAGTCGTTTTAATTTGCGCGCCTTAATAAAAGCTAGTTTTACGTCTGGTAGTAGGTTGAATTGGATCATTCTACTCGCTCCGCAAGCCCAGCAGCAACACCAAAGTGGTTAGATACTGCCAAAAGTTCGTTTTGTCTGTTTATCGGAAAGGCTACATTGCGCCACGAGTTGCCAATTTCCGCACTAATGCCAAACTTATTGGCAATATATAGCGGAAACTCTGGCAAAACTGATGCAGCTCCAGTAACAATAATTCTTTCGAGCTTAGCAGATTCTCCATATCGACTCACAAAGAACTTTATAGACTTTTCAATTTCTGTAACTAAAATATCTACAGTGCCTATTAATGCGTTATAGACCTGCCCTTCAAGCTTATCCCTATTTAGGCCAAATTTGAATACGAACTGTTGTGCTTGCTTGTCGTCAATGTTGAGGTTCTGTGCGGCAGTATGCACCATCGCCTCTGCTCCAGTAGGTATAGACCTCGTCAATCTTGGACCACCTTGCACACTAATAACGATGTCGGTTGTTTTGTTGCCGATATCAATAACCATCTGAGGAGCAGTAGCACCAGCCGGTATCAATGCTCTTGCTAGCGCCAGATTGTCTGGCTCAAATGCTATAACATTTAATCCGCTAGCCTCTAGCAGATCTAGTCTTTGTTCTATGAAATCATTTGGCACGCTAGACAATAATATCTCCACCTTGCCCTTTTCTTTGGGGGAATCGCCCATTAGTGCCCAGTCTAGTTTTGATTGCGCCAATGGTGTAGGTATTAATGAGTCAGCTTGGTACTTTATAGATTTAGCAAGATCTTTGGTGGAAAGTTTGTCTACATCAACTACGGTAGTAAATACGCGCTGAGAAGGAATACCGACGGCTACATTCTTGGTAGTAACCCTTGCCTGCCCTAGTAATTCATGAACGGCTTGTATTACCTTTAGCTGATCTGGCTTGGAGTCACTCATCGCCAGCCGACTATCGAGAGGTATATAACCATATTTAGCCAAATGCTTGACGGGTCCATTGCCTTTTAATTGAACCAGACGAATAGCAGTCGTACCGATGTCAAGACCAAAGAATTCTGATACTCCACTCAAGATGCTCATATTACCTCGATTATACCATAAGCACTATCTATAAATGCAATACAGTTAGCTGTGGCGAGTTTGCAATAAACGCTGATTAAAATATAGACGGGAGACCTGAAATACCGTCAAGCTTAAGAGTTCCAGATCCTGACCCTCCAGAACCTTGAAGTGGCGACGAAATCCAATTTGAAGGATCTGTCACAAATACTTCAGCAGTATTAGCGCTAAGACTTGATTCATTAAGAACTCTAGCCCCATAACTACCTTGTGTTCTTTGGAATTTAATCCTTTCAGCACTAAAACTACCTCTAACAGTTAGTTTAGTACTACAATCAGTCTTTAATTGAATGGCGATGATTTCGGCGAATCTATTCATACAGGTACGGATAACTCCTCCTGGATCGCTTTCAGCTTCTGCAGCAGGAAGACAGACTTTTCGAGGAATAGCAACATACCACCCTGTAATTTCCGTAACACTCTTGTCGATATATATATTTCCACAGACGACAATAGTCAAGTTAGGTATGTCGTCTACACTACTCCACGCACCAGAATAGACAATATTACCCATAATGCTTAAGTTGCCGTCCACAAAAATAGTCTGCTTTGAGGTAACTACAGTTGGCAAAGGCCCTCCAACGACATGGCAAGTATCTCCTGACTTCTTGTATGCATTGTCAGTACCACACCCCAAGGTGCCATAATGAGGGTATTCCCAGTAACCTGGAGTACTCAGACTTACTAACCTGTCTGCACCAGTGTTTATAGACTTTCCTCGCAATGCTGCCCAGTAATTTGGCTGGCATCCAACAGGACCAAAGTTGCCAGAGGTAACTGTAGAATCGATTTTAGCGAAAAATAGGCTTTGCCTTTGTAGGGGTGCCCTTAGATCTGCGGTAGAAAATTGACTAGCTGGAATAGGACCACGCGCCATTGCACCATACTGCGTAGACGAACCTGAGCCGTCAAGTAAATTGCCCCACCCATAAATTCCGCCTGTTCCAGTAGTAGCACAGGCTGGCGCAAAAGCTGCACCTGCCCTTACATCACCACCAAAGACCTTGATATAAGGCCTGGATACTTTAGGTATTGATTTTGAGCATTGTAGTATATCGGGGGGAGCGTTGCCACCACTAAAGCTATAAGAAACATAAAATGAATCCATTGATGTGTTGGAAGTCGCAGTTATTGTCGCTCCAATTGCGCTTCCAAGCGAAGGTAGCGGCGAAGGAGTATATGCAATATTTGCATAATAATGATAGGTCGAAAAACTGAAACCATCCATAGTGAATACATTTAGCTGAGCACCATTTAAAGCCCCAAGTCCGGTATTAGTAAATTTAGGAATTATGTCTACGATTTGCCCTGGTTCAATTTCTGTAGGCAGATTAGCCATATCGCACTTAATTATTGGCACAGGGTCTCGTACATTAATAGTAGCTTTACATATATTATTTCCCCAACCATGCCCCGCATCAACAAAGCCCCAGTTGAATTCATAGCTTCCGGCGACCAAAGGCGAGCGTATATCCACTAAGTTTATTAAGGGAGCTCCATAGCTCGGCTCGTCCTGATAGGATATTTGTGTGAGCGAGAGAGTCTGGGGACCATCTCCAACTATTCTACTACTGGCCCTAGCATATTTACTCTGTGCGGGCGACGCCGGAGAATCATTTGCCAGATAATTTATTATATCCGTAGTAGGCGAGCCAGGATCAGGTCCTTTTATTTCAGGCCCCCAGCTCGGGCCATTTACACCTATCTGATAACCATTAGCATTAGTGACGGGCACAGTAAATCTAAGCGGGTGATCCGTTAATAAATCAGGCGAGCCAGTGACCGCGTCCGTGACCGACATAGCTGCAGTACAGCTAGGCATCTTATTGCAATCACTAGACGGTGTGCCTCCACCTGGTAAAACATAATTAACAAAAATCTGAAGGGTGTTAGTGCGTGTTAAATTATTGATTTCTAGAGTGTATGTATGCCCTTGCTTGAAAGAGTACATAGCCAATAGATTTGTTGAGTCAGGAAGAATCAAATGACCATTATTGCCATTGGCGGGGGCCCACAAAATATCATTCGAAAGGTTGGCTCCAGCGGAATCCGGAATGTATGTAGTGACTCCATCAGTACCGATATCTATAATCCTGGCTCTAATATTATTCTGACCATAAATATTAGCATCAAGATCATAAATATCTATTTGGCCCAACATATCCACGTGGCATGGAGGCAAAACAATATGCTGATTGAATAAACCTCCGTTCGGGTCTGCAGATGGGACTTGGGAGAAGCTAGAGTATCCTACAGAAGCAAAAGGATTCAAAGGAGATACTGATGGACAAGAAAATACATAACTACCCGGATCAGGACAAATAAAAGAAGTCTCTGATACACCTATTCTTAGTCTAGGCGACAACGCTCCCAGTCTGTACCTATTATATGCATATATTCCGTCAGTATTACCCGGTCCAATCATGTCAGCCGTAAAATAATATTTATAGTAATCTCCTTGCCTGCCTGATGAATTAGCCAGCGTAGGGGTAAAGATCATACTGAGGTCATGAAGACCAGATAAACAAATGATATTTTCGGTATCAATGGTTGACGTTGGACTATTCTTTATACTAAAAATTGACTTCGTGAGATTAGACTTGTCTATATTGGAGCTGGGATTATTGTCGCATCCATCAATAATTGTTATAACCTGCACAGTACCAAGCATATCTGAAGGCACATAAATTACTGCAGCCGTAATTTTGCCGGGCATACAATCAACTGCACTTGGACAGAGTTCATTAATCATATACGTGCATGGAGCACCAGCATCTGAAGTTTCAGGAAAAACATTACTTGGCGCTGCAGGTAAATATGTTACAGGAGATGGTGCCACATTATCAACGCATGGAGTAGTTGCAGTAGCCGCACACCTATGAGGGAGCTCCCAGGTAACTTTATCTTGACAAGTGACAGACTGACACACATAGCCGGGTGCATGTTGCACGAAGGCCGGTCCGTTCGGGCAAAACACATTTGGTGGTGGCGGGGGCGGCACAATACCCCCTCCAGTATTGGCGTAGGCTCGGCTAGTAAAAACTAAACTAGCAAATACGGCCATCGTTACGGTAACAAAAATCATACTGAGCAATCTTAGAGTAAAGTCCCGTCTTTTAGCTAAGATTTCTGAGTTACGCACTAGGCGCTCCATTCTTTAGCTCAGCGGGATATGCTGCATGCTTTGATATAGTGTCAAATGTCTTCTTAGCCAGATCTCTGCTGTCTTCGGGGAGCAAAAGAATTACTCCGTCCGCTTTTTCGCCACACAAAACAACTGACGCACTATCATTTACGATACTCGCGGCATAAACGCACTCGCCGTATGCAGAAATCCGCAAAATAATGCCATTCTTTTCTACCTCACCATAAGCTATCGCCTTAGCGACTACCTCAGACCATTTCTTATTATCTACTAGTGATTTTATGCTATTGTAATCTTTTACAGATGAGTCTTGATCGACTTCTATAACTTTAGGACTGACTTTCTTGTCAACATAAACCACTCCTGGCAACTTCCTGTGCTTAATCTTGTTATACTGACTTTTAATAACTAGGCCGGTCAGCAAACCAAATGCTAGTGCTAAAGTTACAGCCCCAAAGACTATTAAACGCTTACGCTTTTTCATTATTATAAGTATATAGGATATTCTCTGATTGGAGCAAATATCGACTATCTTGCCAGCTAATTTTTACCGCTGATGACGGCGACGAGAAGCACCAAAAACTATAAGACCACCAACAACTAGCATGCCGGCTGCGGTTTCTAATATTTTATCGGTGGAACTAGAACCATCCTCCGGCGTGCTATTACTTAGTACTGTCTCAATTGTTGACGTGGTGGTTTCATTTTGTGTGGTCTGTGTAGTAGTCTGCGGTGATGATACAGTAACAGCCTCTATTGATGTAGTAGTTGGAGTGGTGGTAGTGGTTGGCGTCATGACTTCAACTCCATAGGCAGCAAAGTTAGTAGTCATCTCCGCCCACTTATCTTGAGCAGTAGATAAAGCTATCTGAATATCTAGACTGCCCTGTTCAGTAGCAGGGTCAACATTAATACCCATCGCTTCTGCCACGGCAACGCCTGCTATACCAGCACCGGCACTATTGTCATCTATATCTTTTAGGCTAGGGTTGTCAGTATTAGCCAAAAAGCCGTCGCTATCTACATCGTTATTAATTGTCGTAGTAGTAACTATTGGCTTTGGACTTTTTGGCTTTTTAGGCAAAGATACGGATGTTATTATTGGATTATAGTCGTTTGGATTATAGCCCTCGTAGAGGACATCAGGCACACACGCAGTGAAATACGTAACAACAGTTACAGGAATATCTGGGACAAAAGGATGATATCCCCCAGGACAGCCATTAATACACCCCTCTCCCAAACAGTTTTCGGGCTTGTTTATAACTAAATATTCCTCGCTCATCCCTGCGGCTTGGGCATCAACATTACCAGTCTCAAAACTCGCTATAGCAGGCGCCACAACAGACGCCAGAGCAACCGCAGCACCTATACCCATACGACCAAGGCGTCCAATATTCTTTTCTGGCGATTCGTTCTGTACCTCACCGGAAACACTTATAATCTGCTCAGATCGTCTCACAACATTTGTCCTATTCTCTGACTCGTTAATGCAAAACTACATTCTACGATCTAAGAATACGCCTGAGAAGGTTTATATTCAAGAAGCTATCGATGTCTAAAAATAATTGTGCCTATCGGTCAAACTACATAATGTCTAACTCTACGCCAGATTTAGATCTTTCATCCAAATTAATGGCAGAAGGTTTTAAGGGCGTCACAGCTACAGAATCAGACATATCAGTGCTGATCGGCCTGTTTGGAGTCGATGATAAACCTAAATACGTTTGCTCGTATAGTTCTGGCCCGGTCATTGTTCCTGTCGCATGCTCAACAAAATTGTTGGCAATAAATTTAGTCGAACCAGCCTGATGAACTAACACAGGCTCATTGATCACAATTTCACTTTTGCCCTTCATCATATCAAGAAATAACTCTACTCTTGCCGTGGCTGCTTGCCTTGGGTCAACATCTACAGTGCCCACTTTTTCGTCTAATGCCCTAGTCATAGCTGGCGGCGGCGAATCATAAATAGCCATTAACTCACCATCATATACTGGGTACTTCCCAATTGTGGCACTCATTTCCAGGTCAAAAATCTCGTCACCCCTCTGATTGCCAAATTCTACCAAATAATGCATCGCCCTTCCGCTACGACCATTGCCGTTTTCGTATGGATGAATATAGTTAATCGCTCCTGCTATCGTTAGCCCGGCTCGTCGTAAGGCAATTTCATCATTACTATCTTTATCGCTTAATATGTTTCTAACTGCCTCAAAGCTCTCATCCATCAACTTTTCTTTGTCTTCTAAGGAAGGTGTGGCAATAAATCCCAGCTTACCGTCAGCATAATCATCACTAACCTTTTCGCCTCGTGTAATAGAGTTGATGTAGCCAATGTACTTCTTATATTCATCATTAGACATGGAGGCAAACAAAGCTCTACGCTGATCCGGTTCGCGTAGTGATTCTTTTATTCCCAATAATTCAAGGCGCCTGGTGCCATTACCATCAGCGGCTACTTCCGGAAAATGATCTGCTTCGATTGTGCGCTGGATAGTTTCAGACATATTTTTGATGTTTTTGTTTTATTTTATTAACTAGCTTTATATTAGCACATTTTTGCATTTCTGACAATAGCCATAACCTGTTATAATGGAGCTATGAGTTCACTTTCTATTGGTATTGTTGGTTTGCCGAATGTCGGCAAGAGCACGCTTTTTAACGCATTGACGAACAATAACGTCTTAGCGGCTAATTATCCTTTTGCGACGATTGAACCAAACACCGGTATCGTACCGATCCCAGACATTAGATTAACTGAATTATGTAAGCTATATAACGCCAAAAAAATAGTACCAGCAACTGTTACTTTCGTAGATATAGCTGGGCTAGTTGCAGGCGCATCCACTGGTGAAGGTCTTGGTAACCAGTTCTTGAGCCACATTCGTAGCACTAACGCTATTGTTCATGTGGTACGAGCTTTTAGCGACGCAAATGTACTGCACGTAGACGAACAACACGACCCAAAGAAAGATATCGACGTGATAAATACCGAGCTTATCCTGGCCGACTTGCAAACTGTCGAAAAGCGACTTCCCCGTCTAGAAAAGGAAGCTCGGTTAAATCCAAAACTAAAGCCAGCCTACGAATCACTCATCGAGATAATTAAAGTATTAAACGACGGCCAACTTATTTCTTCTCAGCCTGAACTATTAACAAGCTACGGACTACTATTATCTGACCTGCAATTAATCACTGCCAAATCCGTAATATATGTATTCAATGTTGACGAAGATACTCTTATTGATCAGGCCAAACGTAGCGAATTAACAGAGTTGGTAGCCCCTGCTAGATCAATTTTTATCTGCGCCAAATTAGAGAGCGAATTAAACGGACTAGACGATGCTGACCGCGTAGAACTACTCGAAAGCTACGGCCAACATGAGTCAGGCCTCGTCCAACTAATTCATGCCGCATACGAAATACTTGGATTACAAAGCTACCTAACGGCTGGCGAACAAGAAATTAGAGCCTGGACTATTCATCAGGGAGACACTGCCCCACAAGCCGCTGGCGTTATTCACGGCGATTTTGAACGAGGCTTTATTGCCGCCCAAATCATAGACTATAACGACCTGATGACAGCTGGCTCCGAACAAGCAGCAAAACTAGCAGGTAAAATTGCTACCGTCGGCAAAACATATGTCATGAAACCCGACGATGTCGTCGAATTCCGCTTCAACGTCTAAAATACTCCTCAGAAACCCCTTTGCAAGGTCTCTCCTTGCTCCAAGGAGAGACCTTGCAAGTCGTCCTTGCAAGTCTTGCAAGACAGTACGGTCATGAATATCAGTTGCAGTACGTAAGACGTAAACGAATATATGCCATTAGAGTTAATTTATATTCGGCAGCTAGGTACTCAAAGCTATGACATAGCCCCAGGTGTACATATCGACTATTCCGGTTGCTGGTAGGCCAAATCTAGACTGATACGCTTTTACGGCACTGATTGTCGGAGGATCCATAAAACCGTTGATCGGTATTATATCATTAAAGAATTTTCCGAAATTTTGATTATTAAGTCGCCATTGTAGATTCTTAACACAATCACCTGTTGAGGCAGGCCCCAGGTCCGCAAAGTATAGACTGCTCACCGAAGGACAGACATACGGAGAACCCGATGTTAAGCTTCTAAATCCTCTCGTTACAACTGGCTGCGATATTATACCGTCTATATCTGGCTGGCTCAATTGACAGGAAAATAGGTCGCGCATTGAATGTAAACATATTGCATATTCACCCAATAATGTGTTACCCGGATCAGGAATGTCATGTGGAAAACCTAGGTTATGCACGAACTCATGCGTTACGACAGCGGCCTGCTTACTAACGGAGTTGCTAAAATAACATCCAAGATATAATTCATTATAGGTCAAGCTGAAATTACCCGGCATATATCCTCTTCCACAAGCTTCTGGGGTATTATTAATCCTCCACTCAGGTAAAAATCCGCCAGTGATGAAATCACTTCTATTTAGATTCTGATCATTAGATAACTTCGCAAATACGGATAAATTTGGTCGCGAAGGGGTCAAAACATACCAGTCTGCACCTTCACATTGATATGGCGCACTCAAAGGTTGTTCGCACAGCTGAGGCATTGTCTGAGGAATATCATATCTCTGAATGTCGTTTATATTAATTGTGCTATAGTACGCGCCCCTGTGGTATAACCAGCCGGCAAAATATTGCTGCATTTCTTCAGCAATAAGTCCGTAATTTTGCATTGATGGGCTACCAGCGTCAGCAGTATTTATTACGACGAACCTGTAGGGCGTATTAGTTGTTCCACCTACTGGGCAATATTTATTCTGGGGGCAAGTACACTTACCATTTACAGAGTTATTAGGATTTTTGTCAGAAGCGGTGCCGATATAACAAGTAGAGGGCGCCGGTACTGGCACTGGTAGCATCGGAATTGACCATCCGACAGGAAGGGTTATAGGAGGTGGACAGATGACTGTAAGCGGCTGGGGAATGTTGCCTGGGCAACTTTTAATGCAAGAGCCGTCATCAATATTTGCTTGCTTATTATAGTTGAGCGCTTCTAGGTTCATACAGCCAGGTACTGGTGGTGGGGCTGGGCAAGCTGGAACATAGGGTTGGGGGCTGGTATAGCCTGGGCAACTTTTCGTACAGGTACCATCATCAACGGTTGCAGTTGGATTATAGTTGAGAGCCGTGGGCTGCGTACAGCCGGGTACTGGTGGGGCTGGGCAAGCTGGAACATAGGGTTGGGGGCTGGTATAGCCTGGGCAACTTTTCGTACAGGTACCATCATCAACGGTTGCAGATGGATTATAGTTGAGAGCTCCAACAATCGTACAGCCGGGCACTTGATTTGGTTTAGGTGGTGGTGGTGCTGGGCATGCAGGAGTAAAGCGTTGGGGGCTGGTATAGCCTGGGCAACTTTTCGTACAGGTACCATCATCAACGGTTGCAGTTCGATTATAGTTGAGAGCCGTGGGCTTCATGCAACCTTTTACTATTATCGGATTAGGACCAAAATTGCCAGAAAATGCGAATTGCGCGCCTAATGTTGCTGGCGCACTAGCAGCCGAGGTAACTTGACTATTGTTGGCGCTAGTCTTTGATGCGGCTCTTGCTCCCGGGTATTCAAATGTAGCCGTAACATGATAGCTAAAATTATTGTACTTAACATTTATTGCGTTAAGCCCTTTACTTCTCAGTGAATTATACATCTTACCGGCTAATGCACCGGACAATGTTACTGCTTGAGTGTCTAGTGAAACCTGAGATGATAAACCAGTTTTTATGAGGAATGCTTGTTTTTGTTGGACTGTGGTCGCGTCCTTTGGATAAAAATTTGCTGCATCAGTTATCGACAGATTTAGTTCATGGTGACTAAGCACCTGCTCAGGTGTAGCTGGTGCTTCTAAGTAGGTTGGCCACGAGTCTTTGGCGTCGATGTTAGTGCGAAGAATTCTGATAGTTATGTTTGCAATTTCTGGCAAAAATTCTCTGCCAGACTGTTGGCAGACATTCTTGATGTCTTGATGAACTTTTAATGAAGCTTTTTTGGCTGGAGAATCTGGTGTGTCTGATGAAATATTATGGGACTCCAATTTTTTACCGTCGTAGGTTCTTACGCTATCACCCTCGTCGTTATGTGTGGACTTTTCGGTAGATTTAAATTTGGTTTTTTGGTCTTTAATATCTTCACTTGCTTTAGCAGCGTCTCCTGGGGTTGACTTGACTACCTTATAAATTGGCAGCTCGTCTCCAACCGGATCGTTAGCGCTACACATTACCGAGCCCTCACTAAACATACGACCATCTAGCCTCAGTCTATCTTCGTTAACCGGTTTCTCGAAGTCGTCTGGCACCTCTTTGGTTTTGTCAGTATTTTTCTTGGTAGGCACCTTGGTGATGGCATCGGCAGCAATTGGCGTACTATATAAATCTGTAAAAGCTAAAGCCTTTGCGTTAATTTTGTGGTTATTTTGATAGGCCCTGACTCCTAATACCGTCAAACTGAAAATAACTACTAAGATTGCAAGCGGAATAACGGGAGCAGATTTAAGTAATGCCTTGGATTTAGATTTAATGTTGACTAGAGCATTTCTAACTTCAAACATCTCGTCCTCCTCTTAAGCATAACTTTACTTAATTTAACCATACGCTTATCGTTAATCAGATGCAAACTACTTTGTTTTTCTCAGGAGGTAGAAGCGCTCGCGGTTGCCTTTGGTTCCGGAAACTTCACTATCTGCTTTGTCGGCAATTATAAATAATTTGCGCGCCCAATCTTCAAATTCTTTTAAAATATCGCGGCGAACACGTTCGTTCTTGATAATGCCCTTGTTAACCTGTTCTTTACCAGCTTCAAACTGAGGCTTAACCATAGCTATAATTTGTGAGTTAGTGCTCATAAGTTGAGATAATTGAGGCAGAATGTCTCTAAGCGATATAAAACTAACATCTATAACTATAATATCTACACTCGACTTATCGCCTTCTGACGACAGACTAGCAGTAACATAATGGCGAATGTCGGTTTGTTCGTGCAATTCGATTAAGGCGTGACCGCGTAAGCTAGGATGTAGCTGATTAGACCCAACATCAACAGCAATTACTTTTTTGGCACCGTGTTTTAAGGCATAGTCGGTGAAGCCGCCAGTACTTGACCCTACGTCCAGGACTATCTTTTCGTTAAAATCTAGCTTTAAAATCTTGGCAACGCTGGAAAGTTTTAGTCCTGCCCTGCTAACATACTGCTCGTCACTAATTAGTTCAATTTTATTGCGACTATCAACAAACCTGCCAGACTTATTGGCAATCTCACCATCAACCTTAACTTTTCCAAGTTTAATATAAGATTCGGCCTGGCTACGAGATGTAACTAAACCGCGCCGTGCTAGTTCTTGGTCAAGCCGTGACTTCATATTGCTACTTAACGCGCGAGCGATAGCTACCGTCTTCGGTGCTAACACTAATAATGTCGCCTTGTTTAATAAATGCCGGCACCTTAACAATAATTCCGGTTTCTAGTGTGGCTTCTTTGGTGATACTACTACTAGTGTCGCCCTTAACAGCTGCCTCAGTGTAGGTAACTTCTAGTGGAACATTTTTGGCTAGTTCGATGTTGATGACTTGGCCGTCAAAAAATTGCGCCTGGACGACATCGCCCTCTTTCATATAGCCAGCCTGATCGACGATGACATCACTACCTAACTCAAATTGCTCATAGGTCTCTTCGTCCATAAAATGATACTTATCGCCGTCGGCATAGAGGTATTGAACATTTTTATTAGTGACATCGGCATAGTCGAGTTGTTCGTTACCCTTAAAGGTCTTCTCTAGTACGCGGCCATCGAACAAACTTTTGATCTTAACATTAACTATAGATCCGCCTCGCCCCATAACCTTTTGGGCATATTCAATAACTCGATATGGCACGCCCTCGTACTGAAAAACTGTGCCTTTTCTTAAGTCAGTAATACCAAATGCCATGAATGCGAACCTTTCTATATTATTATCTATTGTTGAACACGCGGATGGAAGCTATCGACGTCATGATGCAGACTATCGAAGTCATGATTGAGCACAGCTTGGCTTTCAAAATCTATCACTGGTGTTGCTGAGTTCTGGGAATCCTTCAGCTCACTTTGGATTGTAGCTATCCTACTGTTTAGGGTATGAGCGCTCCGCTCCACCGTCACATCACGCAAAAGCTGGTGAATTTCATTCTGCATAGCGCGAGTAGTCGGATGACTAGCGGCAGCACCTTTTGTCATGTCGTGAAACTTATATTGCAAAGAAGTAACTTTGTCGAAAATCGGATTGTACTGTGGGTCGTTAAAACTGTGTGGATTGTCCATTGTATGCTCCTTTTGTTGCTATTTAACATCGTGTTTTAGACGACTATCTACAAATCTAGCATACCATAAACCCTGCCTGGCATTTCCAAGACACCAAAAATATCTGTGCCTTGAATAAGCAAACTAGTTGTTCGCGACGTATGGTAGTAGAGCGATGTGACGAGCGCGCTTAATAGCGATCGAAAGACGACGCTGCTGAGCCTCAGTAATACCAGTCTTTTTGCGAGTTTCTATCTGTCCGTACATGTTTACGTAGCGCTGCAAGGTCTTGTAATCCTTGTAGTCAAAAAATGCTACATCTGTCCTGTGTTTAAATATCTTTGCCATGATGCTCCTTTATCTACGAACCAATTTTGAGAGTGGTAATTTGCTCGGAGACCTAGGATATTTCTTCGTCGTAAATTGATTACGTCTCCGAAATGGAAGCCTCGTCTCCAAGACAAATTACCCTTGGCTCAAAATCGATACTTTACTGTAGTTAGTTAGTTTGTTAATTATTCTAAAATTTACATTTCTATTATGCTTTAAGGCATTTTGAGTAGTGCGATCTGGGATGAAAGCCGGTTTCAAAAAATTGAGGCGTACCCAGCGTACGCCGAGGCTTTTTGACAACCGAACTTTCGCCCAGAGCGTGCACTCACAAATGACTTAAAATGGGATGTCGTCTAAATTGATAGGCTCATCGCCAATGTCTTCTACTACGACGTCCCCACCAGCTGGTTTCTTGCTTGGTTTTGGTTTGTCGTTGCCGCCTGCTGGAGCCTGGCTATAGCTTGATCCTGCCTCGCTATCTCCACCAGCACTACGACTGTCTAGGAAAGTTACGTCGTTAGCGTTAACTTCTACTTTGCTTCGTTTCTGACCGTCTTGTTCCCAGGCTCGACTTTGTAGTCTTCCCTGCACCAAACATCGGCTACCCTTGGTCAAATATTGTGCGATACGCTCGCCTAGTGGACCCCAGGCTACGACATCGATATAATCGGTCGCTTCCTGCCACTCGCCATCTGCGCCTTTAAAGCTACGATTGAGTGCGAGACTGAAGTTACAGACTGCTTGCCCGCTAGGGATTTGTCTTACTTCAGGGTCACGGGTGAGATTACCCATTAATATTACTTGATTGAATGATCGTGCCATTCTTATAACCTCCTTGTAGGATCTATGTCCTGTTATTTATTTGTACTTATACCGTAACTCTGGTCGAAGCGACAGTCAAGTATTAATACTACTTATTCATATTTTGTTAAGGTTCGGCGTAAGACAATTTATCATTTACTCATTGATACATTGATCATTAATTTGTCATTTAGCATTTGGCATTGAGGATACAATGATCAAATGTTATATGTCCCAATGAATGTCAAATGGTCGATGGTCAATGTTAAATTGGTCTCTTCTACTCTTCTTCTGGAGTAGAACGATCTTCACGGTCGTCGTCGCCACGATCGCCACGCTCAGCTGCTTTTTTGGCTTTTTCGGCTTTAGCAGTATTTGCTTTAGCGATAGCGTTCAAGTCTGGCTTAGTGATCAAGAATCGAACAACTTCGTCAGTAATATTTAGAAGTCCTTCTATCTTGCGCACCATCTCGGCTGGTACATCTACGGTGTAAATCACGTAGATAGCAAAGTCTTGCTTCTTGATAGTGTAAGCTAGCTTGCGCTTGCCCCAATTATCAGCAGCAACGACATTACCGCCGTTATCTGTGAAGATTTTTTCTACCTTTACGGTAGCTTTTTCGAGATCTGTTTCAAGATCTGGGTGATACAACACAGCGATTTCGTATTGATTCATCGATATCCTTCCTTTGGTTAAGCTTGGTCGTAATTGTCCAAGCCAGCCTATGGCCATTAGAGGCATAGGCTAAAGTTTTTATTGCTAGGTAATTGTAACCTATTCACCCCTGTTTGTAAAGATAGGGCAATTTATCATTGAAGTTGCAATGTCAAAATGACCAAATGTATAAATAAATGACAAATGGTCAATGGTCAATTTTATTGGTTAAGCTTCGTCGTCCGTCATTTCATCATAGATATCTGGCTCACCAGCATCATCTACCGCGATATTGCCGCTTCCACCAAATACCGATTCAAGTGACTCCGCTAGAACTTGTCGTGGTTTTGACCCGTCAGCTTCACTAATAATTCCCTGCTCTTCCATATTTTCGATCATACGAGCGGCCTTGCCGTAACCGATTCTTAGTCGTCGTTGTAATAGACTAGTACTGGCCTTGCCTGCCTCGATAACAACTCTTACTGCGTCGCGGAACAATGGCTCGTCGTTGGTATCAAGCTCGGTAACTACACCGCCACGTCCGTTAAGCTGTACTGGCTGACTAACAACTTCGTCGTCATATTGTGGAGCCTGTTGCATTCGCAAGAAGTCTGTAACTTTTTGAATTTCTTCTGTAGTAATAAGCGCGCCTTGTACGCGTTTTGGTTTTGGCATACTTGCCGTCGAATAAAGCATGTCACCCTGACCCAGCAACTTCTCTGCACCGCTTTGATCAAGAATAATGCGTGATTCAACTTCTTGAGCAACAGTAAAGGCGATACGTGCCGGAATGTTAGCCTTGATCAGACCGGTAATAACAGTTACACGGGGGCTCTGTGTGGCTAGAACTAGGTGGATACCAACAGCACGTGCCTTTTGAGCAATTCGCACAATCAGCGCCTCTACATCGCGTGCCGCCATCATCATCAAGTCGGCCAACTCGTCGATTACGATCACGATATAAGGCATGCCTTCGTCTTTTTTAAGCGCATTGTAGTCGGTGATATTACGCTGCTTGGACTCAGCCAAAGTTCGATATCGTCTTTCCATCTCTGCTACTGCCCACTTAAGCGCACTAATACACTTCTCTGGCTCAGTAATAACTTCTGTTAATAAGTGAGGTATGTCGTTATAAGTTGATAGTTCTACATGTTTAGGGTCGACTAGGATTAACTTTAGGTCGCTTGGACTATTCTTATACAGCAAACTAGTCAGCAATGTATTTACCATGACTGACTTACCAGAGTTGGTCTGACCGGCTATCAACAAGTGAGGCATCTTATCTAGCGAGCCTACAACTGGTAATCCTGCAATGTCTCGACCAAGAGTAAATGATAATGGACTATCTAGCTCTCGCCACTCTTTCGAACTCAAAATACTAGCAATTCTTACTGTTGCAGACTTCAAGTTTGGAACTTCTATACCTACAGCTCGCTTGCCAGGAATTGGTGCTTCGATACGGATTGATTCGGCGGCTAAATCTAATGACAAGTTAGTGTCTAAAGATGCAATCTTACCTAGTTTGACGCCTGCTGGAGGCTTGAGGGTAAACTGAGTTACACGAGGACCAACATTTGCGCCCTCCATATCTACATCAATATTAAACTGAGCTAATGTATTCTTAATAATTTGCGCGTTACCCTCGACATCGCCAGCATTAGCTTTGTCTTGTGACTGATTGAGTAAATCTATTCCTGGGTATTGCCAGTTCTGATCGCGTGACGTCGTCAAGGCCTGGTGATTTTCTCTTATAGTCAGCTTTTCGGCTGTGTTTTTCATCGTGCTTAATCTTGGAGCCGGTTGTCTACTATTCTCTACAGGCACACCTTCGTTAAGCTTAAAGCTAGGCTCACTTGCCCTGAGTTTGAGAGCTGCTAAGTCTGTGTCTCCTTCGCGAGTCGAGCCGTTAAATAATCCAGCAAGCTTCATGATAACTTTTGGAGAAACGCCGAATGCAAAGAAGTAAGACAATATTCCAAAAATCAAAAATACGAAACTAGCTGGCCATTTATCAAGAATAATAAGCACCGAATTGCCTAATAACCTACCAATAACGCCACCGTGACCACCGCTATAACCACCAGGAACAGTCGCTTTAACGGCAAACATTGACTGCAGCCAACCTGCGCTAAAAATCACTGCCAAAATCATGCTGATAAACTTGCCGAGAGGAACTTTTTTGTCCTCGGTCTTGAACTTTAATACAGCAAAATAAATAAGAGCGACCGGTATTAAATACGCGCCAACTCCTAGCGCCCAATATGCCCCGTCATAAAGCTTACTCGGCAACAAACCACCGCTGTTAAATGCACCCATCAATATAAATATGGCTACAACAATTAAAACAACCCCACCAATAATAGGCCATAGAGGTGACTTCTCTTTTGGTTCGAGCTTTTTAGCTCTCATTGCTTTTTTTGGTGTTCGTTTTTTCTTTTTTGCCATAAATATTCTTAAATTATACCACTTTACTTTGCTGGTGGCTCTAGTCCAAGTTCTCTTTTTCTATCTAATATGGCTGTTTTGACCACTTCCATGCTGAGCTTTGCTGACTCTTCGTCTTCTGGATCAAGGGCGTGAAAACCGCCCTTCTCTACTATTGGAGTCATTATGTCTTCTCTGATTTGAATCATATTAAGTAGCATCGGATCACTATCCGACTCCACTAACATCCAATCAGGAAATTCCTGCTCTGGATTATTTTGATTGGTGTTTTTATTTTCCATAACCCATATACTATAGCAAATTTTACATCATTTGTCAAAGCGCTTACGGCTAGATTAATGCGAATAGACTAACTACGCAGAGCATCTAATTGCCTCTTGGTAGCTCTAGTCGACGCGGGCGTCTTGGTTTAGTAGTTTGGCGCGCATCTGCTGGAAGCGTTTCTGCAAATCTTCTGCTTGCTCGACTGGTGATTTAGCTACCTCAGGTTTTGACTGAGCATCACCTGCTGGGCCACCAACTGGCTTGCCGCCGCCAATAATATTTACTACTGGAATAACGATTGGACTACGCTGAGTTTGTTCGAACAAGAAGTGTGTAACGTGTTCGCGCAATTCAACCTTAAATCTATCTAATTCTACTCGCTTGAAACGTTGAGCAACGGCACGGCGCAGTTCAGCTCGGAACTCGTTCATCAACTCTTCGCTATCACGCATATATATGAAGCCGCGACTGATTATGTCTGGGCTGGTCAATAGGTTGCCCGTCTTTTTATCGATAGTAAGGATTACAGCCACTAGGCCTTCTTCTGCCAACATTACACGGTCTTTTACGACGATATTACTTACGATTGCGCCAGTTTGATCGACGAGTACTGTACCGTGAGGAACATTACCGATAATTTCAATTTTGTCTGGTGTTAGCGCAATAATGTCACCATTATCGGCGTTTGCAGTGTTTGTGCGTGGTATGCCATGCTCAATCGCCAGCTCAATGTGGCGCTGCTTAACACGATATGCGCCATAGATTGGTATGAAGAATTTCGGTTTTGTCATTTGAATCATCTCGGCGTACTCATCTTGAGATGCGTGTCCAGATACGTGAAGTGGGCCTATGCCGTCTAGCTCGTGATTGCGGTGCTCGTAAACATGCACCCCCTTGTGTACCATATCGTCTACCATTGTGCCAATTAACGCATCGTTACCGGTTTCAGGAATTGGTGACGAACTAAGCACGACCGTATCTTGGATCTTTAGCTTAATGTGCTTGTGCTCACCTGCCGCCATACGTTGCAAGGCTGAGTTTGGCTCACCCTGACTACCAGTACATACAATAACAATACTATTGTCCGGCATATTTGCTACGCTAGCAATAGGCACGATCGTACCTTTTGGAATGCGCACAAAACCGTGCCTAACCGCCATTTCGAGCGTGCTAACTAGGCTTCGACCGTCAAGAGCAATCTTTTTGTTATTACTGACTGCGGCATTGATGACCGACTGAACGCGGTTAATGTTAGTCGAGAACATGGCCATAAAAATTCGACCAGGTGCCTTCTTCATTATTTCGGTATAGGTCGGTTCAAGAAGACTTTCTGATGGCGTTCTACCCAAACGATCTGCTGTGGTGCTTTCGCTTAGAAGCGCTAATACACCCTCGTTACCAAGTTGAATTAGTCTCTCGGTATCGGTCTTCTCATGGTCTAGTGGATTAGGGTCAAGACGGAAGTCACCAGTGTTAATGATACGACCGACTGGAGTATCAAGAACGATACAAGTACTTCCTGGGATAGAGTGCGTAATGCGGACGAACTCGACGAAGAACACGCCAACCTTGAGTCGTTCGTGAGTGTTTTCGTTCATAGTAACAGTGCGCAGTTCAAAACCATCTGGCATTGGTAGTCCAAAATTGCCAAATATTTCTTCGACGCGACCGATTGAGAACTTAGAGCCATAAATTGGTGCCGGAAACTTTGGCACGATATGTGGCAATGCGCCAATGTGGTCAAGGTGTCCATGGGTAATTAAGTAGCCCCGCAGCTTATGCTTGATACCTTCTAAGTAGGTAGTGTCGGCGATACCATAGTTAATGCCAGGCAAATCAACACCGAGATCTTCACCGCAGTCCATGATGACGGCGTCGTTCATATATTCGACGACTATCATATTCTTGGCACCACCTTCGTCCATACCGCCAAGCCCGATAATTTTTAGTCTTGGCTGGTCGTCAATGAAGTTGGCTCTAGCAGGGTTAATACTGACAGTCTGACCACTGGCATCAGAGTACTGATTAACTAGGCGGGTGGCGTCCTCTTGAGTACGCTTTTGGGCGCGAATTGCAGCGCCGCGTGATGCTCTACTACCACCGCCGGAGTTGCCACCGTTCTGCGATGGTCCGCGGTTGCGATTATTGTTGTTACCACCTTGTGGGCGGCCACCGTTTTGTGGTGGTCTATTATTTCTACTTTGTGGTGTTGGACTGCCTTGTGGCTGTCCTTGATTTGATTCATTCATATATTTTTTTCCTTTTCTTTAGAGATTTAATTAATGTTTTGAATTTCTTATTTAATTTTGATAATTGACGGTATCTTCTGAAAGTCACTAATTAGTGTTTGGCGAAGACTACCGTTATATAATGCCGCCGCTGGATGATACAAAGGCAAATAATTTCGTCCTTGATATTCTTGCAGCTGACCGTGTGCGAGGCTGATTGTCACCCCAGGTGGTAATAGCGCTTCCATGCTATGACGTCCTAGAGTGATAATTAGCTTCGGTTTGATAATATCGATTTGTTTTAGTAAATATGGTAGAAAATCAGCCTTTTCGCTCGCTTTTGGATCGCGATTATTTGGCGGCCGATATTTTACTATATTAGTTATGTAAATGTTCTGGCGATTAAGCCCTATCGTAGCAAGCAATTCGTTCAAAAACTTACCTGATGCTCCGATAAACGGCTCGCCTTGTAAGTCTTCCTTTTTGCCAGGTGCCTCGCCGACAAATACTATTTCGGCATTAGGATCACCAACCCCAAAAACTAACTGAGTGGCTTGTTTGGCCAGATCCGGGCAGACATTTTTGCTTAAAATATCTGCTTTAATTTGGTCAAGCATTGACTGTTTTGACGGGCTACTCATTGTCTTTGTCTTTTTTGACTTCCTTGTTTTTAGTCGCCCGTTCGATTGACTTTAGCTTAGTACGGCTATGCTTTGCCTCGTTAATAGCTAGTAGAAAAACCGCAAAATCTATAAAAAATATTACTTTCCGGTTATTGTAGTCGAGAAGATTACTGATAGCCGCGACTAGAAAAACAACAGAGACGAAACTATACCAAATGTACTGTTTTTTTACACGAGCAAGTTCTGGTTGAACCGGCTTTAAGTTTTTCTCAAACAACTTTTCGGATTTTGGTTTACTCATGATTTTACTACTTTCTTGGATGACAAATTGTAAAGGTTTTTGACTCCACCTATGAAAGCTACTAATGCTAAAACGTAAACTATTAAACTACCGTTATCTATGGCCTTGCTAGTTAATAGATATGCGACCGCTAACTCTACCAGCCCAAAAGTAATTAGGCCTTTTTTGGTTTGATGCCAGCGGTCGATTTTATCTATGTTCATCTTTGGATATTCCTTACTTTTTGTCGCCAAGTTCGCGGGCAGCGGCTTTCATCGACAATTGTAGACGACCTCTATCATCGATAGCGACTAACTTAACGGTAACACTATCACCCTCTTTCACTACATCACCTGGGCTAGCTACGCGCTCTTCACTCATTTCACTAACATGGACAAGGCCTTCTTTGCCGGGCATTATTTCTACGAAAGCACCAAAGTCTAGAACAGTAACTACTCGACAATTTTCGTATATCTTGCCAACTTCTGGAGTCGCTGTTAAGTCGCGCACCCATTTGATAGCGGCATCAATCGATTCCTTAGTAGGACTTGCGATAAATACTGTGCCATCGTCTTTGATGTCGATTTCGGCACCAGTCTCGGCGATAATTCGATTAATCATCTCTCCACCCTTACCGATAACTGTACGGATCATTTCTGGATTGATTTTGATAGCCTCAACATGTGGCGCATGAGCGCTGATTTCTTTACGAGGCGCTGCTAGTGTTTCAAGCATGCTCTTTAAGATGTAGGCTCGGCCAATCTTTCCCTGCTCAATTGCTTT
Source organism: Candidatus Saccharimonadota bacterium (assembly GCA_037137935.1). Classification (GTDB taxonomy): domain Bacteria; phylum Patescibacteriota; class Saccharimonadia; order Saccharimonadales; family AQU-01; genus CALRGT01. The sequence goes on from JBAXJI010000001.1 coordinate 78,639, forward strand.
AGCTAGGGTTGCTACCGGTAGACCATGAACTTTCATGTCCATTTGTAGTGCGGTTATACCCTTCTCGGTACCTGTAACCTTGAAGTCCATATCGCCGGCAAAATCTTCCGCATCAGCGATGTCGCTCAAAATTACAAACTTATCACCTTCGATCAAAAGACCCATAGCGATACCACTTACTGGTCGCTTTAGAGGCACGCCGGCGTCCATCAATGCCAAACAGCTTGAACAAGTTGCTGCCATAGATGTGCTGCCGTGTTGGCTCATGATTTCGGTAACAGAACGAATTGTGTATGGGAACTCGGCTTCGCTAGGTAGAACTGCCTGTAAAGCTCTTTCAGCCAAGGCGCTGTGACCGATTTCGCGGCGGCCTGGTGAACCAAGACGCTTAATTTCACCAACTGTGTAGCCTGGAGCGTTATAGTGATGGAAGAAGCGCTTCTCGCCTTCGCTTTCCATAGTATCAATCATCTGAACATAGCTAAGAGGCGCTAGAGTTACGATGTTCATGCCCTGAGTCATGCCTCGAGTAAATAAGCTTGAGCCGTGGGCTCGTGGCAAGATACCAACTTCGCTCGACAATACACGAATTTCGGTAAATTTACGACCGTCTGGACGCAAATCATCGTTTAGAATACCGTTACGAACATCTTTGTTCATAGCACTAGCAAATGCATCTTCGTATTCACGCTCTACAGCCTTGTAGTCATCACCCAATAGTTCTTCAAAATGCTTGAGTGTGTCTTGGCGAATAACATGTAGGCGCTCGTGACGAACTGGATAGTCAACACGTACTTTTTCGCCTAACTTACCTTTCAAATATTCGTCGACTTGCTTCTGGATATCTTCGCTTGGCAAGCTAAGTACATATTCTTGCTTAGTTACACCAACTTTTTTAATAAGTTCTTCCTGTAGGGCTATAGCTGGCTGCATTGCTTTTTGAGCAAAGTCTAGGGCCTCAACAACTTGTTCTTCTGTAACTTCGTTGGCACCAGCCTCAACCATCATGATGGCCTCTTTAGTACCAGCTACGAATAGATCTAGTAATCCAGTTGATAACTCTTCAGCACTTGCGAAAGGAGTAAGTTTACCGTCAACCATGCCAACACGTAGACCAGCGACTGGACCGTCAAATGGTGCGCCAGTTAGCATAAATGCTGCACTTAGGGCGATCATAGCGATAGCATCGGGTCGGAAGCTTGGGTCGAGACTCAATACAGTAGCAACACCTTGAACTTCGTGACGGTAGCCTTTTGGCCACAATGGACGAATAGGTCGGTCGATCAAACGACCAATCAAAACTGCGTCATCACTTGGACGACCTTCTCGCTTAACATAACGGCTACCGCTGATTTTGCCAGCAGCATACATTTTTTCTTCATAATCGATACTTAGTGGGAAATAATCAAATCCCTTCATAGGATTATGGCTAACCATGGCCGTAGCCAAGATTACTGTGTCGCCGTATTTAGCGGTTACTGATGCAGTAGAACGAAAGCCAACACGGCCAACTTCTAGACTAAGAGTACGACCGCAAAAATCAGTCTCTACTTTGATTATTTCTTTGCCGAAGGGGTTCACTGTGCTCATATTTTTTCCTTTTTTCCGCAAGTGATAAGGTTCAACTGCCCTTTTACTCGTTATCCAACGAAAAAGGAAGCTGTGCTCTACCACTTGCTATTAATGTGTTATTCGCGAGTCCCCTAGAATTTAGATTCTAGATTTTGGATGCCAGAACGGTTGTGGGCACCCAAATGTCCAATGCCTAAATTAGCGGCGGATACCGAGTTTTTTGATTAGATCGAGGTATTGCTGACTGTCTTTGTCTGCGATGTAACGGAGTAAACGACGGCGTTGGCCAACCATTTGCAATAGTCCACGACGAGCTGCAAAGTCTTTTTTGCTTATCTTTAGGTGCTCAGTTAGTTCTTTGATGCGTTCTGTCAAAATAGCTGCTTGAACAGCTGGTGAGCCAGTATCAGTCTTGTGTGACTGGTTACTTTTGATGGCAATATTCTTCTTCTCGGTTGAAATCATGGCTTCCTTAACTTTACTTCTCTTAGAGATTGATAATGACTTGAACACATTTTACTATAGTTACGCTGTTATGACAAGGGGTGGCTGGATTAGACAAGTCTCGCCACCGATGTTGCTCGAAAAGTAGCTGTCGTGCGAGATATATATAATCGCTCCGTGATACTGCTTGAGAGCGTCTTCTAACTCCTCAATACTAGGCAGATCAAGGTGATTGGTTGGCTCATCTAGAATCAGAATTTGTGGATCACCGGCCAACATATTCATCAGTTGGAAGCGTGCTTTTTGACCTCCACTAAGCTGGCTAACCGGAAACTTGCCGTCTGTAGCCGAGTTAAATAGATAGTCGCCGAGAAGCTGTTTAATCTTTTGATCACTTATTGGTACGTCCTTGGCCATAAAAGCGTGTTCAATAGCAGCCGCTAGACTCATGTTCAAATACATTGGGTCAATTTCTTGCTCATAGACACCTATCTTAATCTGTTTCTCAACGGCAATCGTGCCTGCAAATTTTTTACTCGAAGCTTCTTTTTCTGCAGTTTTGGCGATAATCGCCTGAATTAATGTCGTCTTACCTGCCCCGTTTCGGCCGTGCAATCGCAAGCGATCACCTTCATGAAGCTGGAAATTAACATCAGCAAAAAGTGGAGCCACGTAACCAAGACTCAACTTATTAACATCAATAAGCAGACGGCTAGAGCCAGTAACAGCGGTTCGAGTTCGTACTTTAATGTTGCGAGCCTTATGCTCTTCGTAGGCGTCACTCATTTTAGTATTCAAGTTGCCTGCTGACTCTCTATCAATCCAGAAACTTGGCTTCTCGGCTGTCTGTAATAAGGCTAGCTCTGTTGTTGCTTTCTGTTCCTGAGATTTAAAGCGTTTGATAGTACCCGGGTCGTTGGCGCGCTCTTTTAGGCGCCGGAAACGAACAATATCAACCTTTAGATTGGCGATACGCCGCTGAGTTACGGTGTATTCGTTAACTTCAGACGTGATCTTAATAGCATTGATGCGTAGATAATCGTCGTAATTACCCTTATATGGGAAGGCCTGCCCGTCGCGGATCTCTACAATCTTATCAACCGTTTTCAAAACATCACGGTCGTGAGTAATAACAACTACGGCTTCACGAGCTCCCTTAAACCATTTAATAAAAGCGTCTTTTGCAATGTAATCCATGTGGTTGGTTGGCTCGTCAATTAACGCCAAATCGACTCTTGCACGCTGTACCTTAACTAGTTCAACCATTCTTTTTTGACCACCACTCAAGCTAGAAAGAGGCACTTCTATCTTCGACGGATCTACCTGATAGGCTTGTAGCGCTTGAGCAAGTTCGTCTTCGATTTCAAAATAACCAAGAAAATTAAATCGCTCTAAGGAATCATGGTAAATCTGCATCTTCTTGTCACTATCACCCATATGCGCTGGATAAGTATCAAGAATATGCTTGAGCCGAACAAATTCCGGTAAGTCACCGACAATGTATTCCAAAACTGTTTTATCTTCGTGGCCGTGGTGCTCCTGACGACTTGCAATGACGACTGTTCCCTTTTTGAAGTTCACTTCGCCGTCGAAATCTTTGTCATCACCCGTAACAATGCCGAGCAAAGTAGTCTTGCCTGTACCATTTCGGCCAATCAGACCAAGCTTCTCACCTTCTTCAATATTAAGCTCAAGCCCCTCATACAGGACTTTATCACCGAACGATTTATCATTTACTATAATTTGGGCAATCATTTTTATTAACCTACTTCTTCAGTAGTGATATTTTATCACTTTTTTAGTATTTTAGCAAAACTATACTGCTGGCGGAATCATTGGTGGTGGACTGGCGGGCGGCGGCGGTAGCGTGGTGACTATCGGCTCTGGCGGCGTAATTATAGGGGGTGGCGCAGGATTAAACTGGTTAATTAACGGTGCCGAAGTTGGTTCTGGAGTGCTCGGTAAAGGCCGCTTAAAAGGATTTGGCAGCTTAAGACCTGGCTTACCGTCATGGCCCAAGTCCAGATCAATAGGTATGGCATTAAGAGCTGCTATTGGCGTAGTTGGTTGACCACCGTGTTCTGGAGACAACACAGTCTCACCCCCGTTAACTTTTAGGTGTGGGCTGTTAATTGCGTTCTCTATCTCTTCAAGCGATTGATCAACACGATCGACTGCCGGAGGTTTCGCGTCTGCAAAACTAGGCTCAGGCAAAGAAGCGACTACATCAAGTGGATCTGGATCACCAAATTTATGCAAAGTACCATCGCTGTCTATGTCTATATTATCAATCTTGGGCTCCGGCGCCTGTTCTGTTGCCTGCTCTGTTGACTCTGGCATATCTAGAGAAATGTGAGACGCCTCTTCATGGCCAACTCCTAGTGATCCACCGGAACTAACCGAAGTATTGTCTGGTATAGCCTGAACAGATTGCTGGATTATTGGAGGGGCTGGAGTTTCGGGTGTAGGCGCTGCAATAATTTCGATTGCAGGGGCATCAGGAATCGCAGGTGCTGCACTAACGGCAACAGGCGTTACTGGAGGGACAGCCTCTACATTAGATGCTGGGGGTGGTGATAATAATGTACTAGTTGCTGGAGCTTTAGGCACAGAACCTGCAGACTCTAGGTTTGATGATATTAATTGCTGATTAGCACCAGCTTTCATTAATATTCCAGCAGTGCTCATTGTCTGTGGGGTAGTCTTGTCGTTACTGAATCTTTCAGTTTCGGCGACTATACCTGTCAAAAATGCAGTTGCGATTTGCCCATCAAACAATTCCGTTTCAGCGGTCTTTAGATTTTCAATCAGATCGACTAATATCTCACAGTAACTGCTAGCTCCTGGTACGTGCCAATTAATAACTCCAATGTCGTCACTTTTATCTTTGTTTATGCTAATGACTGTGGCGTCGTGCAAAATACGACCATGTGCAGTAATTGCCTGGTCAAGATATTCTCGTCGAGTAACTCCAAGAGCGATTATAACGTCAACGTTGTAGTCGCCTTGACTGAATTCTAAATCCTTATCACTAATATCTGTGTGATAAGGTGTGATAAAAATTTTAACGAAGCGATCTTCTACTTTATATCGGAGTTTGTCGGCCTTTGATTTGTCTAGAGCAATAATAAAATCACGAAGGCTATCTATATCTTTTTGAATAGTCTTGGAAGGTTCCAAGAAATCTATTGCCGGTGGTGTAGCGCCGCTAAAAACTGTCGTACTATGCTTGCTTAGCTTGTTCAACGCCAAGGTAAATCCAATAGAGGCGGCTAATTGATCAACAGACGGGTCGGGAGAAACCGTAATAAGAATATTTACAGAACCCTTAAGGCGATCAATCACCTGTTGTCTTGGGTCTGTGGATATCTGAACAGTTGTCGGTTCAGGATGAGATAGGTCTAGTGATAATGGCTCTTGGGGGTTCATGCTTACTCTTCTTTTAGTATATTTATTTTAGCATTCATTTAATGCAAGAGTACCATATTGCCTATGCTTTTTCAATCTTATGTATTACAAATATGAATATGCATTACCCTCACTAACTAGGCCGATAAATCCCCAAGGCAGAAAGTTAGACACCAATGCAATGCGTTCAGTCTCCTTTTAGTTGGGATGGGCTCACTTTACAAAAAGTCATTACCCCTGTATAGTAGGCTTCATAAATCTTATAAATATTAATTAGAAAGTAGATTCATGCCAATCATCAAGTCAGCTCGCAAGAGAGTAAAAACTACCAAAAAAGCTACTATTCGTAATGCAAAGACGAAAAGAAGCCTAAAAGAGTCTATTAAGACTTTTACTAAGTCTCTTGGAACAGCTAAAGCTAGCGATGCTCACAAAAAAGCTCAAAGCGAAATCGACAAAGCCGTTAAGAAGAACATAATTCACAAGAACAAAGCCGCTCGTAAGCAACGGCAACTATCAGCCGCTGCAAAGAAAGCTGGCGTAAAGCCAACTAAAACAGTCAAAACTGCAAAGCCAGTAGCTGCAAAGAAACCAGCAGTCAAAAAAGCTCCTGTTGCTAAGAAAACTGTAGCTAAAAAGAAATAACTCGATTAGGTTCTGGGCGAGACCAAGACAATTTGTCATTTACCATTGACCATTTGTCATTTATTTAGTCAGGTGTCATTTGGTCATTGTAGCTTCAATGATAAATGCTAAATGGCTAAATTAATGCGTCAATGTTAAATGATCAATTATTTATTAGGCGGTTATTTCTATCTTTGAGATCTTCAATAATAGATTCTTTAGAGCACTATCGGCATCAATTGGCTGAGATTTTAGTGCAATATCTAGTAATAAAGTTTCGTGGACGAGGTCTTTGATTTGCTGAGTAGATAATCGTTTCGCAATAGAAATACTCTTATTTACTACGAACGGGTTAACCCGACCTTCCTTAGCTATTTCGCCAGGACTACGCTGCCCTGCCACCTTAATCAAGGCTAGTATATGAATTTGCCAAGCAATTAATGCGATCATTGCCTGAGGATCTTTTCTTAGCTGACGCTGTTCACCATAAAGTTCAAGCGCACGCTTAGTCCTACCGTTAAAAGCCGCCTCCAACATGTCGAATACTGTACTTCTTGGCGAAGGTTCTATTAATAGACTAATCACTTCACTGTCGATTTTTGGCCTATAAAGAATTAACTTTTCCAGCTCATTAGACAAAAGCTGTTGATTTGAACCAACGCGGTCAACTATGCTTCGCGCATCAGCAGTACTCAAATCTCCTCCCCTTGCCTTTGCCTCTTCATTGAGCCACTTTACTAGACTATAGTCATCTGGCTCCACATATTCTTGATAATTCTTTTGCTTCTTCAACGATTTATAGTAAACGCTTCTTTTGTCTAATTTAGACTCGACAATAATGAAGTCTGTAGTCTCGTCGGCGCTAGCCAATAGTTCATCAATGTGTTCAGTCAAAGCCTTGTTAGAACTTGCATCACTTAGTATCACCATTTTTTTGCTCGATAAGAACGGCACGCTAGACAAAGCCTCATGAACACGGTTAAAATCTACGGTTTCGCCGTCGAGTCGCTCCAGTGCGAGGTCGCCATGTTCGTCTACGAATGCATTAACCTGCTCTCGCAACTGCTTGCGTAGCAAAAAATTATTGGCACCCGTCAAAACAACTATCATAGTAATATACAGTTTAACCTAAATAGCTTAGCGAATGGCAGATTTATGTGAGAATCTGACACCTTGGACACAAATGCGTACCTCTGCTCGCAACCTTTGTCTTGATAATTAAGGTATCTGGATGTCTAGGGCAAGGCTTGCCCTCTTGGCGAAAGACTCGTGCGAAATCAATATAACTGCCCCGCTTACCTTCCGCGTTTACATAATTTCTATCTGTTGAGCCACCTTTTTCTATCGATAAATTAAGTACATATCTAATTTCATGGTGCAGCTTAGTGAGTTTCAATTTTGGTATATCACGTACTCTAGTAGCTGGGTGAATTCTAGCACCCCACAGCGACTCGTCAGCATAAATATTTCCGATACCAGCCAAAACGGTTTGGTCTAATATAGCCGCCTTAATTGTGCTGTTAGCACGCCTCTCTACGCGTCCAATAAAAACTTTTGCGGTAAATTCATCTGTTAGCGGCTCTGGACCAACTTTTTTGAAGAAATCAATATTGGGAACTTCTACAGTCGGAATTAGTCTAATCCAACCAAATTTTCTTTGATCATTAAAATATAGCTTTGGGCTTTCTGAGTCATCATCGAATTCAAAAGTCACACGCGTAGATTTGTCTGGCAATCTGTTGATTAAACTATCGTTGGGGTGGCCTGCACCAAAGCGCTCTGTACCCACATAAACTAATTGACCTGTCATTTTTAAATGAATAACCAGGGTGTAATTACTGTCGAGCTCTATCATCAGAACTTTAGCGCGACGCTTGACTGCCGTAACTTTAGCTCCAATAATAAACGCATTTACATCTGTTGGGGAGTTAGGAAAACTTTTTGGCCAATCAAAATCCACCGCCTTAATTGTCTTGCCGACAATCAAACTAGTGAGACCCGTACGAACTGTTTCAACCTCTGGTAACTCTGGCATGCAAATAATTATAAGCTATACTCTGTAATATGAGTTCAATTGCCGACATAATTTCTAAGAAAAAATACGACGAACCGCCGGAAGTTCAGGTTATTAAAGAATTTGTTCGCGAAACATTTGCTAGTGAAGTACAGGTCAGCATTCAGGCCAAGCAGATAACAATCACAACGAAAAGCGCTGCCCTTGCAGGCACACTACGGATGCATACAAATACTATTAGCGAGCTGTGCGACACCGACAAACGTCTAGTTTTTCGTATTGGCAGCTAAAATTTTATACAGGTCTGTGCGCATCTGATCAAAATCTTTATACCAAACAGCTTTCATCCCAACGTCAATCGCACCCGTGCAATATCTTTCTTGATCATCAACAAAAACACATTCCTGCGTTTCGACACCAAGCCTTGAAGCGATAGATTCGTAGGAGTTAGCGTCTGGCTTTATGAATCCGTTTTGAAAAGATAAAGCGATCTCGTCAAACAAGGCTAAATCCTTTGCAGTAAAAATCTTATCCAACCAATTATCGCCAGCATTTGACAGCATACCGACTGAATATTTTGGAGCTATTTCTGAACGAATAAAGTCGATAAGTTGACGATTCGGCACCACCCCTTCTAGCATATTTGTGGTTGACTGCTCATCAACACCAGACATGTCCGATATATCTTTAATAAAATCTTCAATCGACATCAGCCCTGCATCTACTTGCTTCTGCAAGTCTCCACTACGCTCAAATAACTCCTTATTATTACCAAAATAATGGTAGCGATATGGAATCCAACCTTCTGTCGATAAAACACCGAAACAATCAAAAATAATAGCTTTTATCATACAAATCACAGCTTACTATGCAAAAAAGTTTCCTGCAAATATATAAAAATGATTATAATGTCTGTAAATGAGGTCACTATAATAATGCAAAATCCCGAACAAGCGAATAGACTACTACACGAACTCCGCGAACCTAGCGAACAACTCATTAATCGACACCTAAACAATACGCGCATTTGGTATCCTAACGAATTAATACCGGAGCGCAACCACGACCCTAAGAAACCATGGACACCAGATATTTATCCTCTAAAAGAAGGAATTCGAAGCGCAGTACTAGTGAATCAGTTGACCGAAGAAAATTTACCACATTATTTCAAGTCTATCGCAGATGCTGCAGAACCCGACCACCCTCTCGACTCATGGGGTCGACAATGGACAGCGGAAGAAGGTCGACACGGCAAAGTTATTGGCGAGTGGATACATGCTACTGGCGCTATTGATCCGAGGCGACTAGAGGACGGACGCATGAAACAAGTTATTGATGGCAAAGTCCCGAAGTTCGAAGGCGTACACGATCTTGGTCCTTACGCCTCCATTCAAGAAAGCGCTACTAAGATAGCCCACAGGAACACAGGTCGCAAATTAGGCAAAGAACGAGGAGGCCTAGAGGTTATGGGCAGAGTCGCAGGCGATGAAAGTCTTCACGAAGACTTCTATACTGACTTAACTGTCAGCGCCATAGAAATAGACCCTAGTTTTATGGTCGTAAGCATTGCATCCGTTGTTAAGAATTTTAGTATGCCAGGCACCGGAATAGACAACTTCAATGACCACACTATGGCCATCAGCAAAGAAGGAATTTTTGGCGCAAATGAACTGACAAACGGGGTAATTAAACCCAAATTAGATCAATGGGGTTACTGGGATTTAGCAAATTTATCACCTGAAGCTGACAAAGCACGCGATGGCACAGAGCGAAGGATTAAAGCATTGGGTGTAGTCGTTGCAAGAGAGTTAGAGATGCGAGAACAGTATCAGCAAGACTTATTGAACTAGAACTGCAAACCCTGGCTAACAGTCCCAAAATCTGGGATTTGCTTCTGGAATAACGAACGAACCAGTTGGCCCTTGTTCCCTGCGTTACCGATACCTGCCCCACAAGATACCGACCATAATCTTTTGTCTGTATCCTTATTTCCCGTATTTTTAAGCTCGTAAATATATTTAGTACCAGTAGCACAAACGCCTGTGTCGTCGATAATCTTAGGTTTAACTTCAGCCGTATAAGAGTCATACTCTAGAGCGTGCAAAAATACATCGAAAGCAGTTTGGTTGTTGTCGTATGTTTTAGACTTAACAATCAAGTTGTTGTAGCCATTTATAATTTCAACTCGTCTTTCGTCACGGGCAACAATAATACGGATAGCGCTGTGCATCTCGTGCCCTACTACTGGACCTTCGACAGTCACGCTTACTTCAGCATTTGTAGACGAATAGTCTGATAGTCTTTTCTTTACAGAAACAGGACTTTTTGTAGTTGATTTGCTTGAGGTGCCAGGAAAAGCCAACTTAACGCCAATAAATAGCATGATGATGACTGCGATGATTCCAAAATAATATTTCATAATGTAGTTCTCCTCAACTTAACAGGTTTATAATACCACATTAAGCAAATAAAAGCAATACTATATTACGTGTGTAGGGTCCCAGCAAGTTCGGTGGTCGCTATCCAACCCTTTTAGTTCAGCCATGTCTATCTCGTCTAGCTTAAAGTCGAATATATCAATGTTAGATAGCACTCTGTCGGCCTGTTTTGACTTCGGTAGAACTATCGCACCTTGCTCGACACACCAACGAAGCATTATCTGAGCAGTAGTCTTGTCGTACTTGTCTGCAAGCTTCTGAAGAACAGGATTATCCATACCGTAGCCATGCGCTAGCGGCGAATAGGCCTCAAGTACAATCCCTTGCTCGCGGCAGTACTCAACAAGCTCTGGTTGCTGTAAATACACGTGCAACTCTACCTGGTTTACGGCTGGGACTACATCGCAATTAGCCAACAATTCTTTCAAATGCTTAACAGTGAAATTACTAACTCCAATTGCCTTGGCGCCTCCGTCTTGGTGGATTTTCTCGAGCTCCTTCCAGGCGTGATTACGCAGTAAAGTTACCGGGAAATGTAGTAGCAATAGGTCGACATAATCAGTCTTTAACCTCTTGAGAGAACGATGAAAACTAGGGATAGTAAGTAGCGGCGCAAAATTAACTAACCATATTTTAGTAGTTATAAAGACATCCTCACGCTTAATGCCATGATCTTCTAGAGCCTTAGCCAGCTTGCCTTCGTTTCCATAAATCTGAGCAGTGTCGAAGTGACGATAGCCGGCCTCTAATGCCGCCCCTACCGATCTTTCGACGTCTTCATCTTTTCTAACCAACCACAGCCCAAGTCCCACTTGTGGTATCTTAACTCCCTTAGCTATCTCAATCTTTGGTATCGACATTAAAGCTCACCCCAGTTCTTGCCGATGGCGGTGTCGGCGGTTAATTTAATTGGCAACTTAACGACGTTTTCCATGGTTTCTTTGATCATTTTGGCGACGCTTTCGGCTTGTGACTCGATGCATTCAACCAATATGCTGTCATGGATTTGCAGTAGAATTTTAGGTTGATTTTCGCTTGAGTAATCTTTTTCCTCTATCAGTTTATCTAGCATTTGCTGCACAGAAATCATTGCCATCTTCATAATATCTGCTGCTGTACCCTGGAAAGGCATATTAACAGCAGCTCTATAGGCCGCCTCGCGTACAGCAAAATTAGCCGAAAGAGCGTCTGGTGTTGGGCGGCGGCGGCCATAAAGCGTCTCGACATAACCCTTGGTCTTGGCTTGTTCACGAACCGCCTCAATATATTTAAGTAGTTTAGGTCGAACCTCAAAATACTTATCTATAAAACTTTTAGCGGCGGCATAGGTCATCCCAGTTGTCTGAACAAGTCCGTGAGGACCTTGACCGTACATTATGCCAAAATTTACAGCCTTAGCTTCGCGGCGCATGTTTTTGGTGACATCTTCTGGAGCTCTATCATAAACCAGCGCTGCAGTGGCAGTATGAACATCAACATCTCTGTTAAATTGATCCATTAAATCTGTATCTCCAGACAAATAAGCAGCTAGTCTTAACTCAAACTGACTATAGTCAGCACCGATAAAAACTCGTTCAGGCGCTGCCACAAAAGCGGTCCGAATTTCTCTGCCTAAGTCGGTTTTAACTGGAATATTCTGCAAATTTGGATCAGACGAACTAAGTCTGCCGGTTTGAGCTACTGTCATATTAAAAGTTGTATGCAGGCGCGAATTTTCATCAACTTGCTCGGGCAAAGTATCTATATATGTGTTCTTTAACTTAGTAACTTCACGGAATTGGCTGATTACATCAATAATTGGGTGCTGGTCACGCAGCTTGTCGAGTTCGCTCGCCGCTGTCGAATAACTAGTCTTTCCCTTCTTAATTCCAAGAGTTGGTAGCTTTAATTTATCAAATAAAATGTCGGCGAGTTGAGCGGGGCTAGCTATATTAAATTCCTGATCAGCGTAGCCATAAATTTGTTGCTCAAAATCCGAAACCATATCTCCGACTCGATCAGACATCTCTTTTAGGTATGCAGTGTTTAGTTCAATTCCTTCATATTCCATGCGAGCAATGACCGGTATAACTGGCATATCGATGTCCTGAGCAACCTTAATTAGGCCTGTCAGCTCACTCATGGCTTCGCTTTGCATTGCCTCTAAGGAGCGAATTACTCCTATTAGCTCTGGCGATCGGTGCTTATACTCCTCATCGTCAATATCTTCGAACGGCGAACCGTCATAACCAAGGTCGGTCTCGGCAAGTTCGGTCAATGACCTTTCGCGTCTTAAGGAGTTAAGTAAGAACGCGGCAACCTGAACATCGTGTTCGACTTTTGGAAGAGGTATGCCTAATTCAATAAATACTTTTAGCGTAGATTTAACGTCGTAGCCGATAACTGATTCTATAGATGAAAGTTGAGAGCATAGAGATTTAGGATTTAGCTTGGTTAAATCTAATGTGTAGATCGTTTTTGGGTCGGGACTCAATATTAAAACTCTTGGGTCGCGGCCGTGCTTGCCGGCGCTACGAGAGTGTATTACTAGGCTTTTCGCCTTGGAAAGTTTAAGTTCACTCAGCTTTTCATTGCTATCGATAACAATGTTCTTGCCTGTTGTGCCGTGCTCATAAACATTACGTTCAGCGTGTTGTTCCTGAACCTGCATAACATCTGGCAGCTGACGAACTAGTGTGCGAAATTCCAATTTTTTGAATATATCTAGGATGACTTCGGGCTTAGACTTTGTTCCATCCACCTCTTTTAAATCTAGCTTTATTGGCGCGTCGACCCAAATATTAGCCAGCTCACGACTCATATATGCCGAATCTTTGCCGGCTACTAATTTTTTAGCCACACTGTCTTTTAATAAAGCCGTATTCTCGTAAATTTCGTCTAATGTTTTGTACTGTTTTAATAATTCTAGGGCTGTTTTTTCGCCAATCCCCGGTACTCCAGGAATATTATCGGAGCTATCCCCTTTAAGTGACTTTAGATCTAAAAATTGTTCAACTTCGATGCCGTATTTTGCCGTGAAACTTTTTGGACTATAAAGTTCTATGTTGGAAAGCCCAGTTTTGAGAGCGTATACCTTAACATGGTCATTAACTAGTTGCAGCATGTCCATATCAGATGTGATTAGCATAGTGTCTATGTTTTTCTCGGTTGCCTGCACTGCCAAGGCACCCATAATATCGTCGGCTTCGTAGTCATCTAATTCGTATAAAGGCCAACCAAAAGCATCCAATAATTCGTGCAGAATCGGTATTTGGGCATAAAACTCTGGTGGTGGCGCCTTGCGACCGGCCTTATAGGCTGGGTATATTGCCAGTCTTTTACGTATATTAGTTTTAGGCTTATCCCAGGCGACACATACGTAGTCGGGCTGTAACCGCTTAATAACTTCTAGCGCCATGACTGCAAAACCATATACGCCACCGGTTGGAGTACCATCTTTAGTCGCTAAATTCGACATCGCATAAAATCCACGATAAAAAACACTCTTACCGTCAATAATCGCTAGCTTTTTCCTCTGTTCTGCCATATATCTAGTATACGCTGTGTCATCTTATCGGCAAAAATTTAGTAGCGTTGGGCGAGGTCTAGTAACTATGGACGACTCTTTGCCAAGTAATAGGCTTCCACCCTGAATATCTTTCAGTGTACGGAGTTAGCTACCAGCCTAACTCGACACTTTGGAATTCGTCCATACCAGTAAACGCTACTGATACAGGCTCACTCACATATTGCTGCAATCCTGATTACTGATAGTCACTGAAGACAGGCCACTATTTAAATAGAATAAGAGCTTTTGCAGCCTTTGATAGGTTCTTGTCGTGTTTTGGAACCCAAAAATTAAGCATATAATCATAGTCATACCCTTCTGCTATCTCTTCAGGAGTCTTGTCGTGTTTTGGAACCCACACTTTACTCATAAAATCATAGTCATCTTCGTCGGTTGCACGAACCTGGGCTAGATGCTCCAAGTCATACACTGCTATCGCAGGAATCTTGAACTGGCGCATCTCAGCGTTGAATGGATATGCCCCTTCGCCAGTAGAGCCTATTCTATCTATTAGTTCAGCTTCTCTTGTGAATTCACCATATTCCTGGCCCCAAGCCCAATTTCTTTTTTTGATAGGCATCTCTTTAATAGACTCACCGTCAATGCCCGTATATAGCATTTCTTTTTCGTCTAAGGATGCATTTCTTAACGCACCAAAAACGGCACCTACGATCTCTTCTTCAGATAAAATATCTAAATCAAGAACAGGTATTTCAATTCGTTCAATTTTACTCATAAAAACTCCATTTTCATTAAAATTAACCAAACATTATAATAATAGACATTGTCCATCTTGTCAATTATCTGTTTACTTTAGTGTACTGTATATCTGTTATCTAAAATATATAATTGTCAATTATTAATTGACAATCTTACACTATTGATGTATTATCTTACAATGGACTTGCAAACTCTTGAACAGTTTGGCCTAAATAAAACCCAGTCAAAAGCTTATCTAGCACTAATAAAAAATGGCTCTCTAACTCCTCCAAAGCTTGCCGAATCGATAACCGAAACCCGCACAAATTCGTATGCCGTACTAGATCAGTTAGTTGGGTTAGGGCTCGCTAAGAAAATTGAAAAAAATAAAAAATTTACTTATCACGTCGAAAACCCCATTGCCCTAGAAAAACTCGCTACTAAGCACCGCGATGAGGCTCTGAGAGTTGAAAAACAAGTCAAAGACGCAATGCCCACCCTACTGAACTTTTTTTATACCTTTTCTGAGCAGCCTGGCATTCGATTCTTTCAGGGTATAGATGGAATAAAAGAGATATATAACGACACTTTACGTACTAGACAGGACATATACTTACTCCGCTCACCCTTGGACCAAGATTTAATGACGCTTGATTTCTATGACAAATACAGAAAGCAAAGGTCACGCCTCGGCATTAAAACTCACATGCTCAGCCCAAGTAATGATAGTAATACTAGAAATGAAGAAACTGATTCGCTGCATAATATCTTCCGAACCCGGCTACCAAAAAATGCATATACTGGATCGGTTGAAATGAGCATATATGGTAACAAGGTTGCACTTATTTCGTTTGGCGAAGAAGCCATTGGTATGATTATTGAAAGTCCTCAAATTGCTAATGCAATGAAACAACTGTTTCATTTAGCACAAGTTGGCGCAAAGGGCGCTCTATAGCTCTTCGCTCGAACTCTTCGGCTTTTTGGGCAGCAACTCTAGCGAAAACCTGTCTATCTTCTAAACCTGTACCTACAAATAGCCTTGAATTATGATTGAGTCTGGGGCTATCCCCAGTTTCTCTGGATCTTAATGAGTCACCAATAGCAATTAGATCAGCAACTTCTTTGCCAAGCGTACCAGGCTTGCCTAAAATCGAGCCAATATCTAAGGCAAGTTTATCGCCCTCATTATCAATTCTTATACTGAATGGATTCTTCTGTTCTTTTTTATATGGTGAGTTGTATGTTCTGGCTACATCTACGCTATAGCCGATACTGGCCTGAGCGCCATCTCGATTACCATATTCTATAGCAGTATCTGGATTTGTACTTGCAAGAATTCTGACAGTTGCTAATACTTGACCATTATCGCCCAGCCTATACATACCGTATGATCCGGTCTGATTTACTCGCTGAACCGGAGAATTGGTATCATTTGCGATAGTAGTTATCCTAGAAATTGTGTCATCTAACTCACCAAGTACACTGACGGCCTTATCAAAACTATAACTACCAACGTCCACTTTGCCATTATCACCTAAAGGCAAGTTATCCGGTAGATTACCACTGTTCTTTAATGCTCCTAAGGTATAGACAAAGTTCTGAACTGTCTCGCCAAATGATGCAGCTGCAAGTGATTCAAGTTCATCTGGGAATAGCTTACCGACATGCTGAGATTTGCCCGTAAGACTACTTAACCTAGTAAAAACTTGTTCTCTCTCGTCATTGTTTACGACATCAAGTAGTTGGTTGGTTGCAATCCCAAAGTCAATATTCCTACTATAAAGTATAGTGTTTAATCTATCTATACTGTTTGTGTCTCCAGAACTCCCTATATGTTGTTGGGATAATGATAATAGATCGTATTCTGGTAATGACAAGAATACGTCCCATTTATCTGCTGCGCTTAACAGGCTAAATTTATCGAAATAAGCTTGAGAGTATTTCTCTCCATGTATAGCAGCGTCGTTAAGTTCGGTGATCTGTACTGTATTGTTAGCCATAAATACTAGTATAATAGCATATTATTAGCATATTGTCCACTTATTGACGTGAACTAGTTGTTACTTTTCTAACAAGGTCTAGTCATCGATTTTCAAGCATCTATGTATGAAGGCGATTTAGCTGTTGTTGGCCTATCGTGGCACTGCGAAAATTACCAACAATAACTCTACTAGATTTCTCACCTACGCAGATTTTAGATTATTCAGTGTTATTGGTTTATTTTGCTAAGATTTTAGCAATTCGGTCATCTACTTGTTGTTCATTTGGAAAACGAGGTCGCATTCTTAACATACCCTCTAAATCATATAAATTAATACGAAAAATTACCTAGGAGTGGTCGTCTTGAAGATGACAAATACGTTACAGAACATCCTGAATATAAAGAAATTTTACAGAAAATAAACAAAAAAGTTTAGTCACTGCTTTTACTACATCAATAACTTCCAAGTGATTGTTGCTATGCGGCTTTTTCATCTAATTTAATCGGCAAAAATTTAGTAGCGTTGGGCGAGGTCTAGTATTGCCCTAACACTCGACTGGCTGTGAGCTATTCTAGTGATTAGGTCGTAGTTTTCGCTTTCGTATTTACCGTATATCGGCAGTAGTTCTTCTTTTTCTGAAGCGATAAAAATAATGCCGTCTTCCACTACATCAAAGCGCAAAAAATCACTTAGGCATTGCTTGCCTAGCTCGGTATGGACAGGAAATCCTCGTCCAAGCAGGTCCTTTGTGAAAAGTCGATGCGACACTTTGCGCTCTGGAACATCGTCATTTACTACTCTATGCACCCAGTCGTTAGTCTCTTCCTCAGCGACAGCAACAGGAAAAAATATACCCGTCATATTCTCGCTTTCCCAGTCTGCTATCCTCAACACCCCGACTCCATCGCCAGACGATATAGGATCCTGATAGTTCAATTTTAAGTGTGGCGGGATAGCCTTCATAATCGACTCATCGTCGAGCATGCCAGAAAGCAAAGCGTTGTGTATAGTCTCAACTTCTTGACCTAACGGATGAACTGATTCGTAAATAGACATACTAGTTTTATAAGTCTCTTTGAGTTAAAAATCAACAGATATATTCATATTGGCAACATCATCGATTAACTAATCGACCTCTAAAATTGCTATACTGCTTATGTATATGACTGAAAATAAGACTCTACCCGCATATCGGCTATCTACCGAAGAAGTAATGGAACAGTATGACACTAGTTCTGAAGGTCTTACGCTCGCTCAAGCCAACGCCCGCTTAACTGACTACGGTCCAAACCGATTACATGCAGCCAAAAAAGAATCACCAATAACTAAATACCTGCGTCAATTTAAAGACTACATGATATTTTTATTGGTGCTAAGCAGCTTGATGGCCTTCTATCTTGGTGATACACAAACTGGCGTAATTTTGTTAGCTTTGGTGCTATTTAACACAACTATTGGCTTTACTCAGGAGTATAAAGCCGAAAAAATCATGGAATCTCTTGGAAAATTGGTTACTGCTGTGGCGAAGGTTGTGCGCGAAGGAAAACTAATTCAAATCGCATCAACCGAGCTAGTGCCTGGCGACATAGTATATATAGAAGAGGGCGACTTCGTGCCGGCCGACCTGCGAATTATCGACGAGTCGGAACTTGCTAGTAATGATTTTGCGCTAACAGGCGAATCGAACCCTAGTCGTAAATTCACTCATTTACTGTCGGCAGATGTTGAACTTGGCGACAGACAAAACTTGGTATTCATGGGTACAACGATAGCCACCGGGCATGCTCACGGCGTAGTAATAGGTACTGGAATGCAGACCGAACTGGGCAGAATCGCAAACTTAAGCCAAGATACAAAAAGCGATTTAAGTCCTCTGCAAAAAGAGTTGAACAATATCGCTACAAGAGTCACACAGGGAGCATTTGTTTTGTGTGCCGTACTCTTACCAATTGCTATCAAAACTGGCCTCAGCAATAAAGACGCCTTCCTTTTTGCAATCGGTATAGCTAGCTCGATTATTCCGCAAGGTCTGCCTGCAGAAATCAACACTGCCCTGGCCCACGCTGCCAATAAATTAGCAAAAGCACGAGCGCTAGTAAAAAAACTTTCTGCAGTAGAAACCTTGGGTGCGACAAGCATAATTTGCACCGACAAGACAGGAACTCTAACCAAGAATGAGATGACGGTCGAAAAGATATTACTAGGACAAACTATTTACAGAGTCACCGGCTCTGGCTACGAACCAAACGGCAATATCACCAACGCTAAAGGTGAGATATTAGACGAGAAATCACTAAAAGAACTGGAGATATTTTTTGCCGCTGGGGCTATGGCTAGCAATGCCCAAGTTAACGAGCCCGACGAAGATCATATAGATTGGTACACGGTTGGCGACCCAACAGAAGGCTCATTAATAACATTAGCAAGAAAAGCCGGCGTTGAACCAACAGAACTCGATGCTCTATATCCAGAACTAAAGGAGTTTGCATTTGACTCGATCAGAAAGCGAATGAGCTCTATTAGAGCTTGGGGTGATGGCAAGCAGATATATGTTTTTTCTAAAGGAGCGCCTGAAAGTATTTTGGATAAATGTGAGGATGTATGGGACCATAACCACACTCGAGAATTAACTAGCAAAAGCCGTAAATTTATACTAGATTACCACGAAAATATGGCCGAGGAAGCCATGCGCAACCTGGCATTTGCCTACAAAGTATTACCAGCCAACACAGACCTAGACAAACTGACAATGGAGGAGGCCGAATCTGGACTCACACTAATCGGAGTTGCGTCTATGATCGATCCGATTCGTGAAGAGGTCATACAGGCCATGAAAGACGCTCATAAGGCTTATATTAAAGTCTCCATCATCACTGGCGACTACGCCACTACAGCCAAAGCAGTGGCCATAAAAGCTGGTCTATCAAATGAGGGCAAAGACATTAAGGTGATTAGCGGGCTAGAAATCCGAACTATGGACGATTCGTATATTCTAAAGCTATTAAAAAGCGAAAATGTTATATTTTCTCGTGTTAGCCCAGAAGATAAACTGCGTATTGTCGGATTAGTCAAAGATAGTGGTCAAGTTGTAGCGGTTACGGGTGACGGCATAAACGATGCCCCTGCCCTAAAGCGCGCCGATATTGGCGTGGCGATGGGACGTACCGGTACAGACGTCGCCAAACAATCGGCGGACATAATCTTATTAGACGACAGTTTTAATACTTTAGTGGACGCCATTCGACAAGGTCGTATCGTCTTTCAAAACATTAAAAAAGGCACTCTCAGTTGCTTTTCTTGTAATTTAGCAGAGCTTACTGTTAATCTTTCTAGTCTGGCAGCATTTTCTATTTTCCACGTCCCTCTCGCTATAAGTGTTATGCAAATTCTGGCTATAGACTTAATAGCCGAACTTTTTCCGCTTGCCGCACTAGGATGGGACCCGGCCGATGGCGAACTCATGGATGACCAACCGAGAAATCCAGTCAAACATATCCTCGAGCCACGATCGATAATAGACCTGACGTGGAGTGGGTTCCTTATCGGCGTTCTAGCTTTCAGTAATTACCTGCTATTTTTTAGCCGTGCTCACATTAGTCCGCATACCGTTACACCCTGGAGCCCAATTCACATGGAAGCGACCTCAATAACCTATTTAACTATCGTGCTATGTCAGCTAGGTAATATCATGCAGAGACGTAGCCGTTATGGAATATTCACGCTGTATCAATTTAAAAATAATAAACTTTGGCTGGCTCTCGCGCTTTCCATGTTCTGTGTAGCAAATATCATATATAACCCTTGGATTGCACCGTATTTTAGAGCAGGACCTCTGGCATTCATCGATTGGATTTACGCAGTAGCAGCAATGATAATATTTGTATTTATACGGGAGCTGTATCGAGTAAGCCGTAAACCAAAAGCAGTATTGAACACTGAGCTAGTTCAGATTTAAGGCTTGGTCTGATGCGGTCATAAAGGCATCTTTATCGTCACCTTCATTTGTAAGAAAAATATCGGAAATATCTTTAACGCCAGACATATTTAGAGTAGCTTCGTCGCCAGAATGCGCCATCTCGGCTGCCTCTTCCTCGCAAAATTGTTCAAATGTCTTTTTATCTTCATCGGTTCGTTGACGAGAGAATATTCGGTCATAACGAGTTTTTGGATCAGCATCAACCCAAATCACTTGACCGCCTAGTTCGTGAACTCGCACAACTTCACCTGGGTTACGAAGGCTAGCAACTACCAGTCCGCTGTATTTACCAGGTTCGGCATCAAAAACAGCCACAGCCTTGTCTATTAACACTCCTAGGCCTGATTCGCGGCGCCACTCTGCACTAATAGTGCGTAGCACCTCCCTTTCGACCGGTAAGCCACGACGAATAGCTTCGGCACGCAAAATATCAGAGCCGGAAACGAATAAATAATTATGTCGCTCTGCCAGCATTTGTCCAACAGTGTCTTTGCCGGAGCCATTCGTACCAGATATTCCAAAAAGTTTCATCCACCAATTGTAACAAAAAACACCTTGAGAGCGAAGTGCTACGGAAGCAAATCACTCTAAAGATTATCTTACTTAAAAAGATTAGCGGCTATCTGATGTAGTCGTGGAGTTTTTTGGCGTCACGATGCTTACGAAGCTTGGCGAGAGCCTTAGCTTCAATCTGACGAATACGTTCACGGGTAACGTTAAATTCTTGACCAACTTCTTCTAGTGTATGGCTTTTGCCGTCTTCTAAACCAAAGCGTAGTTTCAATATTTTTTGCTCACGCTCAGTTAGAGCTCCAAGCATGTCTTTAACGTGCTCTTTTAGTAGCTGGCTGGTGGCTGATTCTTCTGGGCTAACTGTGTCCTCGTCTTCAATAAAGTCACCTAGCACTGAATCTTCTTCGTCATCACGAACGCTAGCGTCGAGCGATGAAATATCTTGTTTGATTTTCATAATATGCTCGACTTTTTCTACTTCGATTTCCATTTCTTTGGCGATCTCTTCGTTAGTAGGCTCGCGATTTAGTTCTTGTGTTAAACGACGCTGAGTACGTAATAGTTTGTTGATAGTTTCAACCATGTGAACAGGAATTCGAATTGTACGAGCTTGGTCAGCAATTGCTCGGGTAATAGCTTGGCGAATCCACCAAGTAGCGTAGGTACTAAATTTAAAGCCCTTGTCTGGGTCGAACTTCTCAACAGCACGAAGTAAGCCAGTGTTACCTTCTTGAATAAGGTCGAGCAAGTCGAGGCCACGACCGACATAACGCTTCGCGATCGACACAACAAGTCGCATATTAGCTTCGGCCATTTTGTCCTTGGCTAATTTTTCGCCTGCTACAACGCGTAGCGCTAAAGCAAGTTCTTCGGCAGAAGTTAAGAGTGGGATTTTACCAATTTCACGCAAATATAAACGAACGGAGTCATCAGCAATATCATCTAAATAAACTTGTTCGTCTAGTTTAATCTCTTCTTCGTCTTCAGCAACCCATTCGTCTGTGAAGGCATCTGTGTCTGGCTCAGTAGCGCTCGTAATACCAATACCAGCATCGGCTAGTTCGGTATAAAGCTTGTCGAGCAAATCGACATTGGCTGGCACGTCTGGAATAGCGGTAAAGATATCGCGCTGGTCGACCTGACCGGCTTTTTTAGCTTTTAGAAATAATTTATCTTTGATTTTTACGAGTGCTGGGTCGGCTACGGCTTTTTTAGAGGCCTTAGTCGCTTTAGTCGCCTTAATTGGCTTGGCTTTCGTCATTAATATTCTCCTTATAAGTTCTTAACAATTTGTCTAATTCTTTAACTTGCATGAGTAATGCGGACGATTTGTCGCTATCACCTTCCCGCATGGCTGCTGCCAGCGGAACTTTTTTGATTTTTACATAATTTTCTATCAATCGTACCTGCAACCGAGCGGCTTCGTAACGAAGCTCTAAAACCTCGAGGTCTTGATAGAGTTCCTCGTACAATAATACCAGAATATCGACATATTCGCCATTGTCACTTGCTAATAGGCTTTTTTGTTTTTTTATATCTATTTCTGGATGCTTACGAATAAAGGCCAACAACTTTTGACCTCGTTCTTCCGGGAACATATCAATAAGCAATTTATCGAGACTCGGACGAAGACCAGCATTAACTAGTGCAATCGCTAATAGTTGGTTCTGCGACTTGATTCTCTCTGCTAAAACCAGGTCAATTTTGCCTAACGGTACGGCTGGCTTCTTCAGCACTACCGGGCGAGTGTCGGACACAGTTTGCTGAAGTTTTGTTTTTAATGCTTCAACACTTACGCCAATTATGCCAGCGATTTTGTTCATGTAATGATCCTGCTCCACGCTATCCTCTAAGGTTCTGACTACTTTAAGCAAAACGTCACTAAACTGTCGTTTGCCTGGCGCACTCGTTAAGTCGAGACGCTTCTGATACTGCTCGATCAACCAGTCGAGGGCGTACTTATGGCTTTCGATAGATTTTGCCCAAATTTCTGGCCCACCTTTGGTGTTAATTAATTCATCGGGGTCTTTGCCGCCAGGAATATCAATAATACTAAGCGAAACATCGGCTCGCCCGGCAATAGGAATCGCTCGCTCTGTTGCGGCGATACCGGCGCCGTCTTGATCAAAAGCTAGTCGAATATCTTTTGTAAATCTACCAAGCGCCTTCAAGTGCATTTCCGTCATAGCCGTACCTGCAGATGCCACCACCTGCTTTACGCCAGCTTGGTTACTAGCAATCACATCAAGATTACCCTCAACAACTACTACGTACTTATTGACTCGTATTGCCTCTTTGGCTAAATGCAGGCCAAACACGTGGCGACTTTTGTCGTAGACGGCAGTTT
Organism: Candidatus Saccharimonadota bacterium; assembly: GCA_037137935.1. Lineage (GTDB taxonomy): Bacteria > Patescibacteriota > Saccharimonadia > Saccharimonadales > AQU-01 > CALRGT01. The sequence goes on from JBAXJI010000001.1 coordinate 102,203, forward strand.
GCGGAGTATTGATGTACTTAGGCGCATTAGGATTATCTATAAGCAATCTTGAGGTAAAACCGATAATTCTGCCCTGCGCATCAGCCAAAGGAATCATAATTCGACCACGGAACATATCGCTAAAACCAGAATACCTACTGCTAACCAAACCGGCAGCTTTTAATTCGTTCTCGCTAAAACCCTTGGACTTCATAAAAGTTAATAAAGCCTTGTCGCCTTCCGGAGCGTAGCCTATCCGAAAAAGTAATGCGGTCTGCTTGCTAAATTGTCTCTTTTTTAAAATATATTCTAAGGCTGATTTAGTCTTGCTAAAATGTACCTGATAAAATTTAGTCGCCAACTCAAGCGCTGCATATATTCGCTCTTTTTCTTGGCCACGCGCCCCGCTCTGTTCGTTACGATACTGACTAAGATCAACTCCTGCTTGGCGAGCCAGCAATTCTAGTGCTCCTCTAAAGTCCAAGCCCTCCATTTCCATGACAAAACTAAACATATTTCCGCCCTTACCAGAGCTAAAATCATGCCAAATTTGTTTTTCTGGACTAACAACAAAACTTGGCGTTTTCTCGTTGCCAAAAGGACTTAACCCCTTAAAGTTGCGGCCGGTGCGCTTCAAAGTGACATATCGAGCAATTACATCCTCGATATTTAATCTCCCCTTGATATCTTCCATAGCATCCATAGATTCTAAGTATCAAGTATAAGACTACAACTATCAAGCATAAGGGGCGCCTAACCACTTCGAAAGCTGATAACTGGATAATTTAACACTTACTATTTGCTATCTACTACTTACTACTTGTAAAATAATGCTTATGCAACCTACCCAGCAAATGCCTAACCCAAATACTCCCCCACCAACTAACCAGACTCCAAGCGTGTATGATTTTATCCTAAGCGAGCAATCTACAAAAAAAGCACCCAAATCCTCCGGAGCTGGAGGACAAAAAAACCGCATAATACTAATGATTATTGGCATTTTGGTTATTTTTATGATTGGTGTAATAGGCTATTCTGTACTTACAAAAAACAGCAAAGACAACAGCTCCAATCTGATAGATAACGAGGCTTACCAAACTGAAATAATTAGAATAGCTACTTTGTCAGAAGCAAGATCAAAAAGTGTAAACATCAAAAACTTTGCAGCAACAGTACTTTTGGTGACAAAAACAGACCTAGGGACGATTAGTGGCATTTTGGCGAAGAAGAAAACAAAAATCGCACCATCAGCCTTACTAAAGAGGAAAAACGCAAAGACTGACGCTCTGCTAGACGCTGCCGCTCAAAATAATCAATTTGACTCGGTTTTTGAGACAGAGCTAACAAAACTTTTAATCCAATATCAGAGCAGCCTATATGCGACCGTACAGATAACCACTGCTAAAAAAGAAAAGCAGATCTATGTAGACATACGCAGCAATGCTATTAAATTAATCGAGAGCCAGACGACTCAGGCCGCTAATTAGTAGATCAATATTATGTAGTCAGGTTAAAGCTGTGCTGAATTAGGCCCTGTATCTCAGGTATTGGTATCTGTCCTGTCAGAAGAATTGTGTTCCAGTGCTTCTTATTTAAGTGATACCCCGGCATTACCGTCTCGTATTTTGAACGTAATATCTCTGCCAACCCAGGGTCGCACTTTAGACTTAGCTGTAGAGGCTCTGTTTTTTCATTAATCAATGCAAACATCTTGGAGTCATCTGCTGAACCATTTTTATATACTGCAACACTCTCGCCAAACGGATAGTCCAGCCTAGCGCCAGGTAAACTTAAAATATATTCTTCAACACTTTTGTGATCCATGCCATTAAGAGTACATAGTCTGGCGAAAACAGTCAAAAATCATTTAACAATTCAGGGTCTATGAATTGTGAATAATGTACAATGTGGCTATGGAAGATAGCGTATTTACAAGAATTATTAGAGGCGAGCTACCTAGTCATAAGGTTTATGAAGACAACAAGACTATGGTTATCGTTCCCCTACATCCAATAGCTAAAGGCCACTTATTGGTCATACCAAAAATGCAGGTGGACCAATTTTATGAACTGCCTGAAGATGACTATGCTGCTTTATGGTCAACCGTAAAGAAAACCTCACAAAAACTTAAGCAAACACTAAACACAAAACGAGTAGGCCTTAAGGTTATTGGATTAGATATACCTCATGCCCATATTCATGTTATCGCCTTCGACGAATTAGACGAATACAATCAGACCGAAAATAGCACAACAGAACCAGACCACACAGCTCTGGCCTCTATCGCAGAGACGCTAAAGTTCTAGTTACTTGTAACATAAATATGATAATATTTATGTTATGACAGACGTATGGATAGCAGCACTCGCAGCAATAGGTATTGGTACCTGGGTTTTTCAGAAAGTCATTCGTAGAACAGGCGGAAACATGAAAACCACTCTTATAGCTTCAATATTTATAGGAGTAATTGTATTTTTCGTATCTTGGTCTCTTCTTCATTTATTTTTAGCTCAGTAAATAAAAACTAAGCTTAATTTAAACTAGCCATTTAGTACTATTTTTGTTAGCAAATATTTAACAAAATTGGTACTATAAGGTCTATGGATGAGAAAAGTTTGGGGAATCACCTTCAGGAGGCTCGTAAAGCGCGTGGCTTAACTCAGCAGCAACTATGCCAAAAAGCTAATTTGAGTTACTCAACTTTAGCAAAAATTGAACGCGGAGCCATTAAATCACCCTCTATTTTTACGATTCAGCAGATTTCTGCCGTTTTAGGCATGTCTCTTGACCAATTAATTGGCGCACCTTCTGGACAAAAAAACATCAAATCTACCTCAAAATCTGGAATTAAGTTTGTGTACTTTGACGTAAACGGTTGCTTAGTTAGATTCTTCCACAGAGCATTCACCACATTAGCCGAAGAAACAGGAGTGCCTAGCGATCTTATCGAAAACACTTTTTGGCATTTTAACGACGCAGTTTGTAGCGGCAGTATCAGCATGGATGACTTCAACAAAGAAATGTCCAAAAAACTAGAGATAGACAGTATCGACTGGCGTGAATACTACTTGGAGGCGATCGACCCAATACCGGAAATGAATAGTCTCGTGAAGTGGGCGTCTACTGTTTATGAGGTCGGGCTGTTAACCAATATAATGCCTGGATTTATTGATGAGATGCGCAAACGAAAACTGATTCCAGACGTTGAATACGCAACTATAGTCGATTCATCAGAAGTTGGCTTTATAAAACCTGATCGTAAGATATACGAAATAGCCGAATCAAAGTCCGGATGTTCGCCTGACCAAATATTATTAGTTGACGACAGCCGTACCAATATAATGGCCGCAGAGCACATGGGATGGCGAGTTTTATGGTTTGACGACTTCCGACCAGAAGAATCAGTCAAACGCGTCCGCACGGCTTTAGAACCGGCCTGAGGGTATAGGGATTTATCATTTGTCATTGACCATTGACCATTGACCATTGACCATTGACCATTTATTTAACATTTTGGCATTTGGTCATTGAAAGACGAAGAATAAGCCAGGGACAAGTTAAAATAATCCCTGGCTTCAACTATTGACCACCAACTAGTTACCGGCCGCGAACCGAGCCTGTTGAGCGGCTATTTTTTCTAAAA
>JBAXJI010000002.1:0-76667 GCA_037137935.1 Candidatus Saccharimonadota bacterium
TGGCTGGGGATGAGGGATTCGAACCCCCGATCGTGGAACCAGAATCCACTGCCTTACCACTTGGCCAATCCCCAATAGCAAACGTAGCGTGGTTATTATAACAATTCGTATCTGTTTAGGCTAGTTGTTATGTGTAGATCGTCGACAAAGTAGTATACTTAAAATAATGAAATTAGCTCATGTTCATCACAGGGTAAAATTAGAGCCGGTTTGGCACGTACAATTTGCTGTTTTTATGGCCATAGTCCTGCAAGTTGTCTTAAGTAATAGCCTTACATTCGGTCCTAAGTACCTAATTGCTATAATCGAGTTTATTCTTCTTGCTGCACTAATTGTTATGCCTCGCGATGGTAACTTGTCCTGGAGAATTAAAAGAAGTGCAGCCCTAATTTTGATAGGCGTTATATCTTTAGCTAACATAATCTCACTATTCCTTGTGACCCATTCTCTACTCATAACAAACACAGTTACGGGTAGGCAATTAATTGGCTCGGGTGTGGCGATATTTCTGACAAATATTATTGTGTTTGGACTTTGGTATTGGGAGCTTGATAGTAACGGTATTCAAGGGCAGTCTACGAAAGTTCGCCCAGTAGATTTCTTGTTCCCGCAAATGACGCCAGGTGAGCACGTAGTTGAGCGTGGTCTTTGGGTTCCAACATTTTTTGATTATCTATACATATCAATAACTAATGCCACAGCTTTTAGTCCAACTGATAGCCAGCCTTTGTCGCATAGAGCAAAATTATTGATGGCCTCACAGTCTCTGATATCTCTGATTACTGTCGCACTAGTTGCTGCTAGAGCTGTATCTATATTGTCTTAGTTTTTTAAAGAAAATTTTCTGGTGTGTTAAACTATAAGAGCTTTAACAATTTAAAAATATAAAGAGTGTAGCGAGGGTTCTAGCCCTATGACCTACCGGCAACCTACTAATTAATAGCAAGGTGCTCCATCTAGTCCGTAGTAACTATGGAAACGATATTTTGACAAAACATATCCTTTCCATATATTCACGGGGAAGGATATTTTATTTCAAACTCTACAAAAACAACACTATTTACTAGTGAATCAGTTGCCGCAGGGCATCCAGACAAAATCTGTGACGCCATAAGCGATGCAATTCTTGACGCAGCCTTAGCGCAAGATCCAAAAACGCGAGCCGGTATTGAAGCGGTTGCTGGTGCAAATCAGATCAGTTTATTTGGTGAAATTACTACAACTGCCAAGTTAGACTATGAGGCTATTGTTCGAAAAGTTATTAAATCTCAAGGTTATACTGAGCCAAAGTGGGGCTTCTCTGAAGAGTCCACATTCACAAGTTATTTACACCAACAATCCCCAGAGATATCGCAGGGCGTTGACCAAGATGGGGCTGGCGATCAAGGCATGATGTTTGGTTATGCCTGTAACGAAACTCCAGAACTTATGCCGATGCCGATTACTTTGGCACATGCTTTAGCGCGTAGAATCGACGAAGTCCGTCAGAAAAAAATATTAGATTATATCCGTCCAGACGGCAAGGCTCAGGTTACTGTCGTCTATGAAGATGGTGTACCTACTGCTATAGCTAACGCCGTTATTGCAGTAGCGCATTCCGAGCAAGTTAGCGCCGATGAAGTTCGCGCTGGAGTTATTGCTGAGATTATTACGCCAGTTTTAGCGAAGTATGGCTTTACAGTGAGCGACGAAAATATAACAGTAAATGGCACGGGCTTATGGCATATACCAGGTCCAGAATCTGACGCAGGATTAACTGGTAGAAAAATTGTAGTAGATACATATGGTGGTTACGCTCGTGTTGGAGGAGGTGCTTTTAGCGGTAAAGATCCGAGTAAGGTGGATCGTTCTGGCGCTTATGCGGCACGCTATATTGCTAAAAATATTGTTGCCGCCGGCTTAGCGGATAAATGTGAAGTTGGTCTGGCATATGTTATTGGTAAGCCGAATCCTTTAATGCAAACAATTGAAACATTTGGAACTAGTAAAGTTTCTGACAAAGAACTTTATGATTTCAAGGATAAATTGATAGACACTTCGGTACGAGGAATAGTCGAAAAATTACAGCTACTTAGACCAATTTATTCTGCTACAAGCGCATATGGACATTTTGGTAAGCCAGAATTACCGTGGGAACAGATAGTTAAATTTTAAGTATTTGGCCGGACGATGTCGGAGGCTAATCGGAGCATACCAGCTGTCGCTACGCCGTGAGTTAGAATAGTCATGTGGCCCAGATTAGGCCCAGATATCCTTTCGATTCCGTCGTTAGTGTCGTCTGATTCTTGGCTCCAAGGGACAAACAGGACTCTTCGTGCTCCGGCATAATTGGGTAGGGCACTAGAAGAGGTTACAAACTTACTAGAAGTTGCAGTCATGGTGAGTTTTGGATGATTATCGGACTTTTGTGCTTCTTCTGCTAGCCTGGCGGTCTCGTCGGTAAAATCTTCGCTGTTAATCAATCGTCTCATCAATAATTCTGTCATTCCACCGATCGGCCCAGAGAACTTCCCGCGGTGAGGTGAGTCGACTGTTATACCCCCGGCAATTCTTGAATCTTCAGTGTTCTGACATAATCTCGCTACAGATAGCCCGCCAAGCGAGTGACCAACTAGCACGGCTTGGACGCTGTCTGGATATTTGTCTAGTTTCCGCTCTACTAAATCAGAAATATTTTTGTGAGTTTTTTCTATGGGCTGTATTCCAAGCCTTGGAAGTACGAGTGGTTCTTCGAAATCCCAGCTGCCCTCACCTTTAAATGTCTTGCTTAGTTCATTAAAATGGACGGTTGCGGTAGATACGACGTTGGCCCAAGGCAAGTGAGGTGTCTGGAGCTTCATGTTAATTGCTCCGGCTATCGGTATAACAACTTTATCATGAGATTGGCCTAGCTTTTCAGCGGACATTTTGGTCTCTTGCTTAGTTGAATATATTTATACGCCTAAATTTTTAATAAAGCTAGTGATTAAAATGCGCCTGTATTTGTAAAATTATAGAAATATTATAAAGTTGGTCGATGGCGAATTATTCGGTTATAATGACATAAATGCTAAACGTTTATTTTAATACTACGAAAACCCCAAAAGTACGCAGTTATGCAGTACCACGAGCCGGCGCGTGGGTTAATATTGAGGCTCCATCAACTGTAGAGCTAGAGTATATAGCTAAGAAATTAAAGCTTGATATAGACTTACTGAACGACGGAATTGACCCAAATGAATCGCCTCGAATTGAGAGAGACGTAAACAGTATTTATATTTATACGCGTTATTGCTTGCCTGAAAGCGAAAAGCAGACTACTAGCCCACTACTACTAATACTTACTCCAAATAACCTAGTGACCATAGCGCGAAGGCCATACAATGACCACAAATCTATAATCAAGAAGGCGGGGTCGACACAAAATCAGGCTCAGCTAGCTCTCGAAATACTTACTCAGATTAACAATGGATACAGCAAGAGAATTAATAATGTTAGCAAGCGAATTTGGCAGATTCGTAGCCAATTAGATAAGTCACATATTGATAACAAGGATTTTATTTCTTTTATTGACCTCGAAGAAGATTTAAGTGACTTTTTGTTGGCACTTGAGCCTATGAATACGAGCTTGAATACTCTATTATCGGCAAAATATTTCCGAGCCTACGAAGAAGACAGGGACGATTTCGAAGATCTTGAGTTGACCACCAAGGAGCTTATTGGCTTAGCAAAGTCACGGCTTAAAACGATTCAAAATATACGCGAAGCCTACAGTACTATTACGGCCAATAACTTAAATAAAGTTTTTAAGTTAATGACTAGTATCACCATTCTTATGAGTATTTTTACTATTATTACAGGTGTTTATAGTATGAATATTGCGCTGCCACTTGCTCACGAAGGTTATGTGTTTTGGGTGTTGCTAGGATTCTCAGCGCTTATTATTGGTGTATTGGCGACTATCTTCCGCCGCAAAAAGTGGCTTTAAATACTTATTAGATATCTAATAGATTATCTGACCTTTCGCGGCCAAATGCGATTGTCCAACCGCCCCTTTTTGGCTTAGGAGTACCAGCTATATAACTAGTATAGCGCGTATTGCCAAAGAAGTACTTGCTTAAAAATCCCGCTTATGCCATAATATAAGTAATAGTTTTACAAGCGCTAATCAAGATAAGGAGCGCCTTTTTTATGCAAGACCCAAACAAGATACGAAACATCGCAATTATTGCCCACGTTGACCATGGCAAAACAACATTAGTCGACGGACTATTAAAGCAGTCACAGACTTTCCGCGACAACCAAGCTGAAATGTCACAAGACTTAATTATGGACAGCGGCGACCAAGAACGCGAACGCGGAATTACCATTACGGCAAAAGTTACAGCTGTTCAGCACGGAGACTACCGTATTAACATTATCGACACACCTGGTCACGCCGACTTTAGTGGTGAGGTAGAGCGTATTTTGAACATGGCCGATGGTTGTCTTCTAATCGTAGATGCCCAAGAAGGTCCAATGCCTCAGACTAAGTTTGTGCTATCAAAAGCACTAGCTCAAGGCTTGAAACCAATTGTTATTATCAACAAAATCGACAAATTCGGTAGCCGTTTGGGTGAAGTAGAAGACGAACTAGCAGATTTGTTCTTAGAACTTGCCGTTCACGAAGATCAGTTACATTACCCAGTTTATTATGCAATTGGTCGTGCTGGTAAGGCTTGGCAGAATCCTCCAACAAACCCAGACGAAGATGCTAATCTTGATGTAATTTTCGACGCAATCATCAGCGATATTCCAGCTCCAGTAGTGGAAGCCGACAAGCCTTTCCAGATGCTTGTTACTGCATTGGCTTGGGATAACTTTAAAGGTAAATTTGCCGTTGGCCGAATATCTCGCGGCTCTATTAAAGCAGGTGAAGCTGTTACTCTTTGTCGCAAAGATGGTACATTCTTAAAATCAAAAGTTGACCTCGTATTTATGAGTCATGGTGTTAGTCGTTTTGAAGTTCCTGGTGGTGTAGCTGGTGATATTGTCCAGTTGACAGGTATTGGTGAGGCTCAAATCGGTGAAACTCTAGCTGATGCTGTTAATCCTGAGGCTTTACCAGTACTAGAAGTAGAAGCTCCAACTCTAAAAATCTATCTAGGTCCAAACACTAGTCCTTTTAAGGGCACAGAAGGTGAATTTACGACTAGTCGTCAGATTGGCGATCGTCTAAAGAAAGAACTTGAGATTAATGTTGGTCTACGTGTAGAAGAGGAGTCAATCGGCTTCTTGGTATCTGGACGTGGTGAACTTCACCTTAGCGTACTTATAGAAACTATGCGACGTGAAGGTTTTGAATTCGAAGTTGGTCGTCCTCAAGTTGTTACCCACGAAGAAAAAGGCAAGACAATGGAGCCGCTTGAAGAGGTTATCATCGAAATCCCTGCAGAGCATGTTGGTGCTGTACAAATGGAACTTGGAACAAGACGAGCAGCATTGAAAGAGCAATTTACGAGCAATAAAGGCGTGACCAAACTAGTCTACGAAATGCCTACTCGCACACTACTAGGTATGCGAAATATTCTTTTGACCAACACTAAGGGCACTATAATCATGAACACTTTGCCGCTAGGCTTCCAAGAGCTTGGGTCTAGTTTGCAACAGTTGCGAAACGGCGTCTTGATCGCTTTTGAAACAGGCGTCACTACTCCTTACGCATTGCAGAACGTAGAAGAACGCGGTGTTTGTTTTATCGGGCCAGCAATTCGTGTTTATGCCGGTCAAATTATTGGACTTAACACTCGTGGTGAAGATATGGAAATCAATGTTTGTCGCGCTAAGCAACTTACGAACATGCGAAGTAAGTCTAGTGATGGCACTGTACAGCTTACTCCTCCAATTAATTTCAGTCTTGAAGAGTGCTTAGATTTCCTAGAAAAAGATGAACTACTAGAAGTTACACCTAAGTCTCTTCGTTTACGCAAACGCGAACTTGATCCTAACAAGCGAAAACGCGCTCCAAAGTAGACGGTAGATCATTGATACATTTGTCATTGATGCATTGACGCATTAATTTTGCATTTGGCCATTTAACATTTCACATTCTTTTGGACATTTGGCCATTTTGCCACCATAGCTTCAATGACAAATGTATCAATGGTCAATTGTCTTCACGCCCTATTCATTATCCAATGACTTCCAAATATACCAGCAGGCAACTGACTCGTAAGGATGCCAATTATTTATATCAGAAATTTTGACGATGTCTTTTGCATCTGGTTTACCAGGTAAATTATATAGTGCCTTAACGCCGTTTTTGATTCCAAGGTCTCCAGTTGGAAGTACATCAAGTCTACCAATCGAAAATATCAAAAACATATGTGCAGTCCATTCGCCAATGCCTTTGACGGCAATTAATTCTTCAATAACCGATTCGTTGGGTAGGTTAATAAGATGATAAAGCTTTAGCCTACCGTCAATTATATGCTCGGCGAGATCGCGTATATAATTAATTTTAGATGTACTTAGTCCAGCGCTTCGTATATCTTCTGGTGACTTTTTTAGTATGTCTTCAGGAGTCGGAAAAACGTTGCTATCGCCAAAAAGATTTACGAATCTTGTTTGAATGGTGTAAGCCGCCTTTACACTAAGTTGTTGTGAAATAATACTATTAACAAGTTCTTTGTAATAATTTTGATGAGGCTTAATATCGAATGGGCCGAACCGTTTTATAAGAATAGCTAGCACCGCATCGTTTTTTGACAGATGTGACATTGCCGCGCGAGTACTTTTAGAGATGATGGGCATAGTCAAATTGTATACCTAAACTGCAAATAAGTATCGTAATGACTTCTTTGCAATAATATTATTAACTTGCAAACATCGCAGTAATCATTTAAAACTATTCTATTATGATCGAACTACGACCGCCAAGATTTAAAATGGACAAAGACAAAGATGTCGCCGAGCGACTACGAGACGGTGACAATGAAGATTTTTTTGTAAATATCAAACACAGCAACCAAGACATGCCGTGGGGCGGAACTATCGAAAAAGCTGGTGATCTATTTGTTGCAAAAGGTAACAGCCCTAGACTACCTAGAATCCGAGATGCTTTTAGTGCGGGAGTTTCTGTAGCAGTTGAAAGTTTTTTTGAATCAGAAGTCCCTATATCGTTAAGGCCAGCAGTACTTGATGTTTTTAGTGAGACTCCATTACCACGCAAATTACGAGTTGGCTCATCCAGCGCGGTATTAGATAATTTTATCGAACTTGCATATATTGGCTACAATCTTCACCCAGAATTAAACGAAGTTGCTATAAGAACCCGTGACTACTACATTGAAATAGACGAAGAGGCCAAGTTAGGTCACCCCGCATTCTTAGGAATCGGTTTGGGCGCATATTTAATTGATGATGCTTACGAGAATGCGCTTGATAGTAAGGTTAATGCTGTAATGAAAGAAGAAAATTGGCCAAGCGACTTGATGGGCTGAAAGTTTCGGCAATTTAAAATAAAAATAGGGTTGCTTATTAGTTAGTTTAAGCTTAAAAATAGGTATGAATGGAATCACATCTGCCAGAAAAATTTAAGTTAGATAGTAATGGCAGAGTGTTGGATTATCTTAGGCATAAAGATCACAATAGTGGCCTAGATATGATGAGACAGCGCTACGCAGGTTTACCATTAATGGCTCCAGCGGTTGCCGCTAGTCGTAAATACGCACCTGTTAACGAAAGAATAAGTTCAGCATTTTTAAGACATGGTTTTGTCACTGGAGCATCTGTAGCGATTGAATCTTTTTATCAATCCGACGTTCCGGTAGATATAAAAATCTCCTTAGCGGAAGAACTTGTAAAAAGTAAGGTAGCTAACGATTCCAAAAGTAGGCGGTCTAATGATGTGCTACGAAATTTTTATGACTTGGCTGCTAAAGGAATGAATTTGCACCCGGAAGCTGTAGAGTTGGTGGATTTGACAGAGAGGCACTTTGAGGATCGTGGTCCAGTAGAAGAGATGGGTACTGCCGCCTTCTGTGGCGCCGGTATGACTATTTTATGGGTAGATGAGGCCTACGACAAGGTTATCGATGGTCAATTTGACGCAATAAAGTCTGAGATTGATTGGGATTCTAGGGCTTGGGGCCCTGGTTGGAATACACCAAATCCTCCAAAGTCTTAAAATCACTCCTATATAATATTAAGTTAAAGCTTGCAAATTTTATGTTTTTCGCTTAAGGTATATGATATGTACGAATATAACGCACCTATACTACGGCTAGATAATACCGAAGAAATAGCAGCACGAATTCAAGATGATGTTTTATTGGCGACGTGGGATTTCCATAATACTTATATTCCCAGAAGCCAAGGTAAACATATTGTTGAAGTTGCAAATTCTCTGTTTATAGACCGACGATCAGAATTAGACTTGTATCGTGGCCAGGCATTTTGCACTGGTGCGGCAGTAATGTTGGCAGCGTTAGACTCGACGGTTATTGATCCTGAAATACACATTGAAACAATGAATCAGTTTACCTCTCAACCAATGCCATTCAGAAAAGATACTAGGCATCCAAAAAAGATTGAACTAGTTGATAAGATGGCTGGTCTGGGGCACGTTCTTCACCCTGAAATGACGGAAGCAACAGAAGCTGTAGCGCAAGATTTTCTAAACAAAACTATGGAAATGTCAGTTGAAGATGCTGTTCGTAGCGGTACTGGCTATACACTTTGGAGAGCGCATCGGTCATGGCAAGAAGCTCGTAGAATTATTGCGGCAAAAAATGGCACCACGCACGAAAACGAAGAAGAGAAACTTAGTCTAGAGGTTGCTAGGTTAACCGTAGATATCGACTGGGATGATTTGCTAAAAGGCTAAAATGCCCCTAATACGGTTTGTTAAATAGTCGCCATACTGTATATTTAGGTTATTACAAAACACATCGCCCAAGCTGTCGTATATAGAAAAAATCTAAATGGATTAGAGTTTCTTGTTATGAAGCGCGTTCCTAAAGACGGTGGATTTTGGCAGGCAATAACAGGTACTGTTGAGCCAGGAGAAGAAATATTAGACACGGTTAAACGAGAACTTGTCGAAGAGGCGGGTATCAGCGAAACAATGTATATAAGCGCTAAGCTAGCAGAATACGAGTGGTTTAATAGTAAGAGTGGTTATGGTGGTTACGATACTATATTTGCTGTAGAAGTCAGTCCGATCGCAGAGGTTGTGATTAATATAGATGAACATAGCGAGTTTAAGTGGCTGCAAATAGAAGAAGCCCTGGCTCTACTTAAATTTGATGGTAATAAAAAATCAATGCTACTCGTTTTGGAGCACGCAAATAGTCGTTAAGCTAGGATTCTTTATCGAATCTTATGTAGTCCAGCTCTTTTGGAGTTAGTCCACCCCAGATTCCATCTTGTTGAACCGTGTCGATTGCGTAATTTTTGCAATCTATTCGCACATCACACTGGTTGCAAATAAATTTGGCTGCTCTTTCTCGGGTAATTCGTTGAGAGTTAGTCTCTGCTTTTATTATTAAAGGTTCGGAAGTTTGTTGCGTTTCATTTTCTGGAATGGAAAGTTCTGCGTAGGCGACTTTTGAATAAAATAATTCCGTTTGTCCATTGCAATTGGCGTACTTAACCCAAGACCTGGCTGGCCCTTCGCGGTAATAATCAAGTATCGAGTCCTCTCTCATCCCATAGATGGTATCACTAATCGTCAGATTCTAGTAACGATAGATCAGCTATCTAATTCTAATTCGGCCGGTGATAGGTGAGGGGAAGCCCTTGTGTAATCGTTCGAGTTCATTAAGTCCAGCCCAGATGCCGTATTCTTCGTTCTTTGATGACTGTTCTAGGCATTGCTCTATTACAGGACAGCTGGCACATATATTCCTTGCGATATTCTCGCGGCGTTCTCTTGCTTTGGCGCTTTCGTTATACGGAGAAAAGAATATATTAGTTGTGCCGCGACAAGCTGCCTGGCCTATCCAGCCTTGCACAGCATCAGGATTTTTTAGTTTCTCTTCAAATTTCTCTTGCATTGGATAATAATTATAAAACAATAAAGTAATTCTTGCAATATAGCATGGTGCAGCCCATATTCAGAAGAGGACTACTAATTTACAAATAAAGATGTTATAATAGTATTAATGAATGATTTTTCTAAATTCGAACGTGATTTGGCTTTTGATGCCGACAGCTATTCTATGTCATACGAAAAGCAACGACAGGCTACGCGTGACCACCTTACTAGTTTGATGGTAAAGGGTTATTTGAGTACTGATGTTATTCCTAGCGGATCTTTAGTGGAGGTCGAGCTCGCATCTAGAAACGTAGCTTATGATCCAAATGAGAAATTGCGCAGAATAATTGGAACTATGGCTGGTGATGGTAGCTTGAAGGTAATTGGCGATAGTTCTGATAGTCAGCAGCTCATAGGGCAGAAAATAGTCATGGGGAACTGGAAGATAGCAGATGAGGCAAATAACGATATAGTTTATACTCCAGGTACTGTTAATCCTGATGCAAACCTAGGCTATCATAATTATTGGGACGGCGAAGTTAGCGCGACAGATCTAGGTAGTCCGCCTGCTTCATTTACAGTTGATGGCATCCCTTTTATCTTTGAAAAGTAATAATACTCTACTTCAGATTAATTTCAGTAAGTAGTATATAATTAGTAGCACCAGTAATAAGGAGTTTTTTATGAGGAATTACGGTCAGTTTGAAAGAGTAGTTACTCAGCAACCTATGCACGATCCGCGTCAAGGTACGTGTTTATTGATGCTCGCAGTCTTTCTACTAGTTGCAACGCTTGCAATGTATCTTGGTTATAGAATATTCTCGGAGTCAAAGTGGGCTTATCGTTTCCAGGAGCCGATTGATATTGCTGAAGCTAGATTCGCTAATGGCGATATAACTAAAACGCAACTTTCGGAAATTCGTAAAGAACTAGAACAGTAAACTATTAGTTTGCTCATACAGAATTATTTAATCGCTATGATTGCAATTAATGCAGTTGTAGCGATTTTATAATTTCAATAGCTAGCTTGTAGGCATTGCTTTTACTAATATAATCGACCGGAACTGTATTAGTGGCCATATCGTCTTTTAGGTCCTTTGATGAGTAACCGCCCGATACAATAAAGGTTTCTGGTTCTTTGCCGTAATCTGGTCCGAGTGTATCACCAACTTTTAGTTGAAAGTTGCCAGCGACGAAAAAATAAGCAAAATTGTCGGCAGTATCGAGCCCAAAATTTGTCACCAATGTGTCTGCCCTTTGTCCAACAGCAGGTTTTTTGTAAATTGTTTTTATCGATTCTTGAATAGCCACTCCTCGACCAATATATTTCCTGTCAGCAGCTCTAGCTCCCTTTCTGATATATATCCTGAAGTTACCGCTTACTGGATCACCATCTAAATTTTTATAATTAAATAATGGCGATTCTATCCTAGTACCATTGTCAGTAGTTTCTGTCGCAGTCCAGTCTGACGGATATGTTAGGGTTAGACCCATAGGTCCATTTTCGTATTCTTTAGTTGTCGTAGTGTTAGGTAGGTCAGCGACTTCAACTTTTTGTTGTGATTTATTTTCTTGATTTGTAGCTGTTTTGGCTGCCGGATTTTTATGTGTAAAAAGCTTCATAGCGCCAATTACTAGACCGGCGAAAATGCCCAGTGCAAGTAGTAACATGATTAGTTTTTTAGGTTTTTTGGATTTTTGTGATTCGTTACGACGCACAGCCTTATTGTTTTCTTCGTCGATTTCGACTGATTGATTATACGGATCATTAATCTGCATAGAGATTATTATGCTACTAAACTCGTATATATTCAAATGCTGCCGGTTATAATGCCAGCTCTAGTAACTAACGAATGAAGTAAACAACAGAAACAGAATACTGTAGCTTATTTTCGCCAGGTTGCACTACTAGACTACTTGATGAATCTTTAGCCATGTCATTAATTGCATTTGAAGCAGTAGCGAAAGGGTAAGGTTGGTAAATATTTCCAAATCCAGAGCCATCTGTCACAGATTTTACGTTAGATACTTTAAAGCCAAGATTTTTAGCTGACTGATCGGCCTTGGCTCGAGCTTCCTTGGTGGCTTTGTCGCGTGCCTGGCTTTCAAGCTCTTTGCGTTTTGCGTCGCTAAAGTTTACTTGTGGTGATACTGCTCCCGTTGGTGAAGTAGTAGTTATGTAGTCTTGAACTTTTTGTGATAGTTCTGCGGTGCTGACTTTGATCGTATATTCTAGCGTGTAAGTTGCTTGCTTTGAGCTGACGTCATAAAAATAGTTGTAGTCGTATCCACTAGAATTTGTCTTTATGTCTTTATCGGCAACTCCCAGACTCTTAATTTTG
Source organism: Candidatus Saccharimonadota bacterium (assembly GCA_037137935.1). Lineage (GTDB taxonomy): Bacteria > Patescibacteriota > Saccharimonadia > Saccharimonadales > AQU-01 > CALRGT01. The sequence goes on from JBAXJI010000002.1 coordinate 12,340, forward strand.
TCTGTTATCTCTTTGCTTTTTTTAGTTAGATCAGCAAGAGCTATGGCTTTGTCGCTGTTCTTAAATGTATAGTTGGGCGTAAAAGAGTATTCGTCTGGTGCTGCAGTAACTGATGCCTCGCCAGTAACAGAAACTGTTCGGTCGTTATTAGTTTTTGGAGACCATGGTCTCCATACAAAGACTATTGCAATAATGGTAAGCAAAAGAACAAGACTGATTATTCGATAGTCGATGATAAGTTTTGTTTTGTTCTTTAGTGGCTCTGATTGATTAGGGCTCGTGAGATCGTTCATATTTTTTTATCTCCTGATTAATTCCGATAAGCATAAGTATAATGTTTATTCTATTATTTTTAAAGCTGATAAGCCTGAATCGCAGTTGAGTTTTTAGCAAAAACTCAAATCTGTATTGCAATTGAATTTTACTAACCATAGACTAAAGGTAGTATAACGTAATCAAAATTAGGATATATATGGACGATCAAACAAATACGCCGGTAGATATAAGTAGCGCAGAACCTGCTCCAATAGTGATCGATCAATCATCCGCTACAGACGCGCCGTTTCCAGTTCTTCCATCGCTAAATCAAAATGACGAAATAATGCCCAACGAAGCCGACTTGCCTCCATTGCCAAGCTTTGACGTTGCTACCCCAAGTTACTTGCCAAATGACAGCACCTCAAGCTTTCCTGCCAACGGAGGCCCTGTTGTTGGAGTAGAGCACGATTCAAATTCTGATGCTGTAGGCGCAGTTGAACCTGAATCAACGGGAGCGGCGACGACTATTCCGACGTCTCTGTAGCCAAAAATGCTTAACAAGATTTTTCGTGACAAACAGGGAAAGATAGTGATTATCCAATTCCCAAACATACCTCTAGCTGTCTGGATAGTTGGTCTATTGCTAGTTAAAGTTTTGCCTTCAGGAGGCTTTTCTGAATTCTGCAGGCATATATCCACGCTCGGTTTAGTTGTTTGGGGGATTATAGAAATTCTGTATGGCGTTAATTATTTTCGTAGACTACTAGGTGCAGCAATTATCATTTCTACTGTCTATGGATTGACTAGATAATACTGTTCATTGTGATAAGGCCATAGTCAGCACTATTAAAGCTGGATTAAAATATAGGTGTAAGTGAGATACTTCCAACGAGTCCCGACGAGTTCGGGACTCTTATGTTGAAGAAGCGCAATCTTGACAGAGTCCCCGGATTTCTAGCTGATGATCTGTCATGGCTAGTCCTTGGCTTTTGGCGAGTAATAATATGCCAGCTTCAAGTTGAGAATCGTCTTGTAGGGTTATGACTAGTCCGCATTTCATACAGCTAAAGTGGTGGTGATGGTGTGTGAAGGCGTCGCTTAGTTCTATCTTATATTTCCAACCTAAGGCTAGTCGCTGTGTAATGCCAAGACTTTCGAATAGTCCCACAGTACGATAGACGCTAGCGCGGTCAACAGACCCACTTAATATATTTATTAACTCGTTCATGGTTTGTGGTTCGTGGCTACTAAGTACTTCAAATACTAATTTTCGTGGTTTGGTAAGGCTTTGGCCTCCACTTTTTAACACTTCTGACAATTTTTTGAGTTCAGGATTCATATCGCAACAATAGCATTATTGCGACATAATTGCAATAAGTGACGTCATTTGACATAATCAGTAAATAAATAAAGGATTTACATGCAAGTTATTATATTTTCTATCGCTGCCTTCTTGTCTACTGTTTTTGGTGGGCTAGTAGCTTTAAGATACCGTGATCGTCTACACCGCGTACTTGGATACGCCGCAGGCGTAATACTCGGTGTCGTAACGTTTGACGTTTTGCCCGAAATTTTTAAAACAGTTCAAGAGCATAACCTAGACTCAACAGGGCCTATGGTTGCCTTAGTGGCTGGTTTTTTGCTTTTTCATATTATCGAAAAAAGTATTTTGCTGCATCAAGAAGGCGAGGAACACTACGGCTCTCATCATCACCCAATGGTCGGATCTGTTTCGGCCGCCGCTTTGTCTATCCATAGTTTTTTGGATGGCGTTGGCATTGGGCTTGGGTTTCAGATTAGTCCAAAAGTAGGTATTGCCGTAGCTATTGCCGTGATAGCCCACGATTTTTCTGATGGACTAAATACTGTAAGCCTGATGCTTATAAGCAAGAATAGTCGTAAACGAACTTTGAAGTTTTTATTTGTTGACGCCATGGCTCCTGTGCTTGGCGCCCTATCGACATTATTGTTTAGTCTTTCTGCTACAGCATTAGTAGTTTACTTAGGTTTTTTTGCAGGCTTTTTGCTATATATAAGTTCCAGCGAAATTTTACCAGAAGCACACCGTGAAAAATCTTCTTATGGAACAATAGGCCTAACATTGGCTGGTGTAGTTTTTATGTTTGTAGTGACTCGTTTTATATAATAAGCATTAACTATTTGTTGATACAATTTAGCGACAAAAGTAAAAGTCCTATATAATAGTGATATGAATTCAGTGGTGGTGTTACTAATTATATTTATCGCAGGACTAGTCTATATGCTGGTCAAAAAACAGGCGCCTTCACAAAATGACGGTGTGAGTGCATTGCTAAAACAAGATCTAACAGAAATCAGTCGAGGCATGAACGAGCTCAAAGAGTCTTTAGGCAGCAAGATAGACAGTCGATTAGAAAAAAGCCAGGCTAGTATGGGGCAACAGCTAGAGTCTAGCGCTAAACTTATCAAGGAAGTCACGGAACGACTCACGAGACTAGACGAGACAAATAAGAGAGTTGTTGATGTGGCTGACGAGCTAAAGCAGTTACAAAATGTTTTGCAGAACCCAAAACAACGTGGTGTCTTGGGCGAGTTTTACTTAGAGCAAATACTTCAGAATTTATTGCCGCCAGGATCATATGAGCTTCAATACAAATTAGCAGACGGTTTTATCGTTGACGCCGTAATTATGTTAGATGGCAAAATGCTGCCGATAGACAGCAAGTTTAGTTTAGAGAACTATAACCGTTTGATAGATGCAAAAGGCGCAGAACGTAAATTATTGGAACGAGCCTTTAAAGACGACCTCAAAAAGCGCATCGACGAAACAGCCAAGTACATTCAACCAAAGCACGGCACACTCGAGCAAGCATTTATGTTTATACCAAGTGAGGCGATTTACTACGATCTGCTAGCAAATCAGATCGGTGCGGCTGGCGTTAACGGACGTGACTTATTGCAATATGCAGTACGTGACAAAAAAGTGACAATTGTTGGTCCGAGCACATTGTCCGTCATGCTACTTACTATCGTAGAGGGTATGCGTAGTCATCAAATCCAAAAAGATTTTGAAGTCATTAGAAAGAATATAGAACAGCTGTCTACGCATTTAATTGTTTATGATGGACACTTTAAAAAAGTAGGTAATTCGTTGGGCGCTACTGTTGGACATTATAATAGTGCGTCCAAAGAGCTGGCTAGAATTGACAAAGACATAGTAAAAATCGCTGGTACCGATGGAGCAATCGAACCGCTATTGCTTGACAGACCACAGTTGGATGATTAATATAATTTAATGCCAGAAAAAGACTTATTTTATGTAGAAGGCGGTGAATGGTTGGGTGTTGAAGCATGGCAGCTACAGGGCAGCATGGGGCTGCAGCATTTTAAACAGTTGACCGAAAAGAATGGATACAGCGAACAGGACGCTCTGAGAGAGATCAAGGGTGGACTTATTCGAGCGTTTGTTGAGATTAATTACATTGCCGAGGATTGATAGAATTATCTCGCTTCAGGCTATACTTAAACGGTATGGTTAAATTATCAAAAAATCAATTACGCAAAATATCTAAATCTTGGTTTTTCCGCTTTATTGTAATATTCGTGGCGGTCGGCATCTTGGCATACATCTGGCAAAACTTTAGCCAATCACCGGTTAATGGTGTGATCAGTAGCAGCAGTCAAGTTTCTCAATCTAATATTAAGCCGAAAACTGTCGGGTTAACCAATTATACTGACAAGCTTTTGTCCTTCAATTATCCAGATAATTATAATGAGGCCAAATCTAATACCGTTGTCGGTAACACCGTCGAGCAGTTTGGTTTTGACGCTGTTATTGGAATAGCAAATACTAGGCGTTTGGCCGTATCGGTCAAGACTGATCCTGCAAATATGAAGGATGATTCAGCTTACACTTTTCGACGTCTTGAATCTTCTGGTTATTCTAGCGAATCGTTAACTATCAATGATATTAAAATAGAAAAACTAACAAAAAAATCTGGCGGGGAAATTGCATATTTTCTGCCTGGCGATAAATATTATGCAATTATCGTGATTAGCTCGACTCGCCTACAAGATGATTTTGACTCTGATGCACAAGTCGTATTGAAATCATTATATTGGTTGTAGTTATTACAGAATTGGCTTAGGTTATAATAAGTATATGTTTAAAAACGAGACGCAAATATTTGGACTACTGGCTAGCTTGTTAATGTTTTTTGCTGCCGCTCCAGCCAGTACTAGCTACAAACTAGAATCATATGGGGTAGGCTCTGGTGGTGCCTCGAGTAGTTCGACGACTTATAGAGCTACCACGATAACAGGCGAGCAGGGGTCATCAAGTAGCTCCACGAGTACCACTTACACAAGTCGTAGCGGATTAATTACTACTCAGCTAGCAAATGTACCGGCAGCGCCAACTGTCACCAATCCATCTAGTTATTACAATAAACTTCATATTGTAATAAATAATGGCGGTAATCCAACGGACGCAACATTTGCCATAGCCATTAGTAATAATAATTTTTCTCCTACTACAAATTATGTAAAAAGCGACACAACAGTAACATCTACTCTAAATACTACAGACTGGCAGACATACTCTACTTGGGGTGGATCTGGTGGTGTTGATGTTATTGGACTAGAACCAAACACTACCTATACTGTTAAAGTTAAGGCCGAGCACGGCGACTTTACCGAGTCGGCATATAGCGCCACAGCCTCTGCCGCTACAGCTAATCCTAGCTTAACTTTTGACATTGATGTGTCGGCTTCAGATAGTGAGACAAGCCCACCATATACCTTGAATTTCGGAGACCTGCTACCAAATACAGTCACCGATGGCCCTCAGAAAATATGGATAGACTTTGACACAAACGCTACAAGTGGTGGCACGGTATTCATATCATCTTTAAATGGTGGGTTACGAAGCGCTTTAGCCTCACACACTATAAGTTCTACGACTGGTGATCTTTCGTCACTCAGTGAAGGTTTTGGTGCTCAGAATCAATCTGCTTCTCAAACAAGTGGTGGTCCTTTTGTGGCTCAGTCGCCGTACACTAGCGCATCACAAAATATTGGCATAACGGACACATCATTAAGGCAATTTTATCTATCAAGTGCGCCAATTGTTGCAGGCCGAGGCTCTCTGTTATTAAAGGCTCGTGCCACAACCGATACTCCGTCCGCTGCAGACTATCAAGATAGTCTGACTTTTATTGCTTCTGCAAGCTTTTAGTCGTTGACACATAGCCGCTAAATAAGGTAAGCTTAAGCTAATTACTTCTAAAAAGATGAGCAGGAAAACTGAACAAGTGGTTGTAGATATAAAAAATAGATCCAAGAGCCTAATTGCAGCAGTATTAATGATAGCCGCAACAGTTTTAGGGACACTTTCTACTGCGCATGCCGCAACGCTAACCAGCACCTATATTCGTCTAGACCGCATGAAGGCCGCTCAGACGACATCATTCCGTCTAGTATTCCGCACGGTTAGTGCCGGTGCAACATCTGTAGCGATTAACTTTAACGGAGCTGACGCTACTACTTGGACAGCATCTTCTGGATTAGTAAATGCAACTCAAACCGTTTCTTCTGTTACTTGCGCCACAGAAACTGGCTTTACTGGATTGCCTGGCAGTATTACGGCCTCTGGTTCGAGCGCTACTGTAACTATTAGTGCCGTTACCGCGTTAAGCGCTACTACAACTTATTGCGTTGACCTCACATCTGCTACTGCAGTAACTACTGCTACAGCTGGTGAGTATCATCCGACAATTACTGTTGGTAGCGATTCAACCACAACTAGCGTACGCACCATCTCAAATGACCAGGTTGTTGTAAGCGCTGTTGTACCTCCTAGCTTTAACTTTGTTTTAGACGGCAACACGACATCTTTTACGGCAAATTTGGACTCAACTGCCGTACGCTCAACAACTGGAAGAACAATTACTATCACGACAAATGCAGCCAACGGCTGGGTTGCCTGGATCAAAGACCTAAACCAAGGCTTGCAGTCAGCCGTAGCAAGCAAGACAATCGCAACTACCGGTACAATAAATGCCACTCCTAATACACTGTCTGCCGGCACCGAAGGCTATGTATTGGATGCAGATTTAACGACAGATGCGGCATCTGGTGGAACTGTCAGTATATCTGCAGAATATAACGGTGGCGCTAACGCCGGCGGTACGCTTTCTAGCAGCTTCCAGCCGTTTGCGACATCAACAGGCACAGCAGGCGGAAGTGGCGATGTCATTACTCTAGTTGGCAAAGCAGCAATCGCTGGCGATACTCCAGCTGCCGGTGACTATACAGATACCTGGACTATCATTGGTGCTGGTACATTTTAAGAACTTCAAGATTTTATAACAACAATTTAACAACGCTAAAACGTATCTATTTAGGGTCTATTTGACGCGTTAGGCTGTATAATTACTATTCGAATAAGAGGGAAAAACCGATGAAGTATAAGCTAGGTTTGTTGGCAGTAATCCTATGGTCTATCTTTGCGCCTACAGCTGCACTAGCTTTGACGGCAGTCGACTCTGGCGACCTTCGTCTTACGATTTCACCGCTCCCGGTTAGCCTATCAGGTAAACCAGGACAAAAGATAGTGGCAAAACTCTCTGTCAAAAATAGTGGCACAAAAACCGAAAACTTAAAAGTTGATCTGTTGAAGTTCTCTGCTTATGGCGAAGAAGGCAAGCCACTTTTGAGTGATCGCTCCAGTGGTGATAATTATTTTGATTGGGTTAGTTTTTCGCAGAATAGATTCTTGGCAGAGCCAGATGTCTGGCATGACATTAATATGACAATTACTTTACCCAAAGAGGCCGCACTAGGATATTATTACGCTGTAACTTTTTCGCGCTTGAATCCTCCGGCATCAACCAAATCAAACAAACTACAGGGCGGTACGGCCATCTTGGTTTTGGTGGATGCGCTGGCACCAACGGCCAAAAAAGAAATCAAAATTGACGAATTTACTTCCTCGCACCGAATATACGAATTCCTGCCAACCAACTTTAATATAAAAGTACACAACACCGGCAATATACATCTAGCCTCTAGCGGTAACATATTTATCAAAAGAGGTAGCAAAGTAATTGGTAATCTAGAGGTTAACCAAGAGGCTGGTAATATCTTGCCCGGAACAAAACGAATATTTAACGCCCAGTGGGCAGATGGATTTCCTGTCTATGTGCCGAAGACCGAGAATGGCGCCACAGTCCTTAAAGATGGCAAGACTGTAAATAAATTGCAGTGGGATATATCAAAACTAGGTCGTCTGCGGTTTGGTTATTACACCGCCAACTTAGTTATGACTTATGACGACGGCAAGCATGATGTACCTCTTGAAGCTGTAGTTGGATTTTGGGTAATACCATGGCGTTTGATTGCAGCAGTATTCGTGCCTTTGAGCGGCGTAGCATTTTTGATCTACAAATATATAAGACTTAAGGCTCGAATGAAGAAGTTACAGTCCAAGGAGCCAAAATGAGAAAACTAACTTGGCTGCTTCTAGCAGTAGTTACTTTTGGACTTTTTAGCCCTGCATATGTTTTGGCTGCCGATAATGACGCGCTAAACATCACAACATCGCCATTACCAATTAATATCTTTGCCAAACCTGGGGAAGTCGTAAAAACTCAGTTACGAGTCAAAAATAGTGGCACAAATACAGAATTTATTAAGGTTGGGCTTATGAAGTTTTCTGCTTTTGGTGATGACGGTAAACCGCGATTAGCAGACAAAGCAGTTGGTGACGATTATTTTGATTGGGTTAGCTTCTCGGAAGTTAAGTTTAAGGCCGACCCAAACGTCTGGAAGGATATAACGATGACAATAGCAGTGCCTAAATCTGCTGCTTTCGGCTATTATTATGCTGTTACATTTGCCCGGGCTAATCCTCAATTGGCCAATACTGACAAATCGGCCGTACTGCTAGGAGGTACTGCAACATTAGTTCTTCTTGATGTGAAGTCGCCTAACGCTCACCGCGAACTAGAACTTACTGATTTTCAGGTATCCAAGAAAAGTTACGAATTTTTACCAGCAAAGTTCACTATTAAACTTAAGAATGTTGGTAATGTGCATGTTATTCCGACGGGTTCAATATATATAACACAAGGCTCAAAACAGGTAGAGGTCATCCCAGTTAATCCAACTAAGGGTAATATTCTGCCAGATAGTGGACGATTTTATACGGCTGACTGGAAGACGGGCTTTCCTGTCTACGAACCAAAAGTACTGAACGGAGCCACTGTTCAGAAGAACGGGCAGACTGATTACCAGCTAAGCTGGAAGTTTAATAATCTTACAAACCTGCGCTTTGGGCGGTATAGTGCGCACCTTACTATGGTTTATGATGACGGCAAGCATGATGTACCGCTTGACGCCAATGTTTCGTTTTGGGTTATCCCTTGGCGATTGATTGGCATTTTTATAGGTATACCATTAGCCATGATTGGCACTATAATATATCTAGTCGTAAGTCGTCGTCATTACAAAAAGAGGAGTAAGAGTGCGCCAACATCATAGACTATTGTTAGTTACTACAGCTGTCTTAGCGTTATTCGGCTTGGTTTTTGGAGTTAATAAAGTTCAGGCTGCGACAAATGGTGGTATTACGGTAAGCCCTGCTTACCAAGATGTTACTTTATCACCAAATCAAGTCAGTGCTAGCCAAGAATTTTCTATAACAAATAACGAGGCCCTCCCTTTAACTTTTGACCTGACGACAGTTGATATGGGTGCATTAAATGACAGTGGGGGTGTTGTTTTTACGGGACTGACAGCAGATTATGAAAGTAAATATGGTTTAGCAAAATGGATAAATCTAAAACAAGCTACGGTAACTATTGCCGCCCGCTCAACTCAAAAGATTGAGTTTGATATTGTGGTTGATGATAGTTTTGGGCCTGGCGGACATTACGGTGCTATTGTTGCCAAGCCAGTGTTCGACATTAGTCCTAGTCAGAATCAAATCCAGCTTAGTCCTAGAATTGCCAGTCTTTTGCTTGTTAAGAAGGTAGGTGGCGAAGTCCTTGATCTGACGGCAACCAATCCAATAATCAATTCTCGCTATTGGAAGTTGCCAGATATTATCAAGTTGAGTATTCATAATAATGGTAATGTGCATCTTGTGCCGAGGGGACTGGTTATAATAAGCGATTCAGCTGGTCACGAAGTTGGTCGCGGAGTTATTAACCCAGAATCGTCATACACTTTACCAGAACTTAGCCGCAACTATAGCGTTAAAATTAATTACTCTAAAAATATATTGTGGCCAGGCAAGTACTTGCTAAAAACAGCTTACCGTTTTGATGGCAGCGATCAACTCAAGGTGCAAATATCCAATATTAGACTACTAAACTTGCCACTGATTGCATCTATAATAATCTTGCCAATTTTATTGCTAATTATAATCGTAAGAATAAATAGAAGGTTCGGTAGATACATCAAGATACCTTTTGTTTTTGTGGCAAAACTGATCAGTCGTACAAGAGTATTTAAATGGCTTAACAGAAGAATATTTAATAAGATTATTACTAGTAAAGCTGTAGTAATTTTGACACCTAAAATTGCAAGTATAAAACCAAAAGCCAAGTTCGTGGTTAACCAAATCAAGGCTTTAAGGCCAAAACCTAAGATAAAAGTTATCGAACCTGAAAAGCCAGTCAAAAAAACCAAAACTAAGGTAGCTCCAAGAGTGGCAAAATTAAAGAAATTAAAGCCAAAACCTAAAGAAATTATCGCTAAAGTTAAGGTCAAGAAGACGAAGCCTAAAGATCGTATTAGAGTATTGTCTAGCAAGGATTTAACTCTAGACTACACAAAAAAGTCCTACAAATCTGTTAAGGCAAAAACTAAAAAGTAATCCACAGCCTGGCTTAAGCATAATAGTTGAATAGAGGTGTCTAAACTGTTAAGCTTAGAGGGTACTTAAATAGGTGTGAGGGTGTCGTATTAAAGAAGTAAAAGTCGGTTCACGAACTTTGCTTAAGTTCGGGCTTATCATAGCCCTAACTGGCTTATTTATTATGGCCCAAAAACCTAGTCAAGCTTCTGCTATCATCAATCGTCAAATCAACTTCCAGGGCAAAATAGTTCTCAGCAGCAATAGTACCAATATTTCTAGCAGCGCTTATAACATGCAGTTCAAGATCTACTCTGGCGGCGACGGAGTAGTTGGTGGCGGCGACGAAAGTTTATTATGGACGGAAGATCACGTTTATGGCAGTGGCGCACCAGATAATCGGGTGACTGTTACTGATGGCATATTTCAAGTTAATCTAGGTTCAATTACTACTTTGCCTGGAGGCGTGGACTTTAACAACGGCACAATCTGGCTGTCTATTAATATTGGTAGCTCAACTACGGCAGCCAGTTTTGCGGCTGCTAGCGGTGATGGCGAAATGAGCCCAATGGTTCGTTTTACAGCCTCGCCTTACGCCCTCAATAGTGATTTATTGGATGGGTTAGACAGTACGGCTTTTGGCCAATTGTCTGGCACTAATACTTGGTCTGGTGCCAATACTTTTAATAGTCAGTCGACCTTTAACACTGATGTTGACTATACTTTTAACGGTACCGAGAACTTGGCTGTGACCTCAGATCTTGCCGGTAGTGTCAATGTCTTGTCGGTTATTGCAACTCCTTCAGCAACCACTGGCACGACAAATGGAATTTTTGTCCAGCAAGCTGATTCGGCTAATACGAACGGGCTTGATAACGCCTTAACTATCGACAATGCAGACACTGGCTTGGCAATAACGGCTGCCTTAAAAATTCAAAACAGCGGTGGTGGTGGCTACACGACAATTATTGACAACCAGGGGACACTAATTAGTGGCGCAGAATTAAACTTGCTAGACGGTCATAGTTCGGCTCTTGTTGATACTGCGACAACCGGTACAATCGCTATAACAGGAACGGGTATATTAGGTGCGGGCTCGATTGCCTCTGGATTTGGTGCTATTGATGTAGGCATAGACAACATCACAACTACAGGAACAATAGGTACGGCCGGGTCAACTGCCTTCACTGGCGGGGTGACTACTTTTGCCGGCACAGCTTTGATAAATAACAGCGGCACCGCTAATACGACAATAGGTAGCTCGGCCGGCGGCACCATATCTATTGGGGCGAGCAGTGGATCCGACCTAGCACTTAGCGACGCCCAGTGGAGTGTAACGGGCGCTGGCGTTGGCACATTTGCCTCGCTTGCGACTACTGGAAATGTAACAGTGCAGGGAGGAAGCGCTACTCTTGGTACTACTAGCCAGGCTGGCACGCTAGTTATAAATGACGGTTCCGGAGCTACGACAGTTAGTCTAACGGCTAATGGTGTCGGTACTAGTTATTCTCTGACATTGCCAACAGCAGCTGGTAGTGTCAGCCAATGTCTTCAGACTGATTCTATCACAGCCTCACAACTGAAGTTTGCGGCATGTTCGAGTGGTAGCGCTGGCGACAATATCACCGTTAATAGTACGGCGGCTACTGATGCAAATTTCCTCAACACCAGTGCTACAGCATCTGTTGCGGGTACGACTTTTGCTCTAAACACTACTCCAGCTCCCGACGATATCACTCTTACTATTAGCGACGCCTCGGCTACTGTAGCTGGTATTATCACGGCTAACGCTCAAACTTTTGGCGGGCTAAAGACATTTAGTAGTGGTGTGGCTGGTACCGTAGCAACTTTTAGTGGCAATGTTAGTCTAGGGTCGGTTGGTTCCGCTACGGCAGACTCTACAATACATATTGGCGACACATCATATACTGGAGGAACGCAGGTTGTTACTATGGGTAGTTTTGGCGCCACTAGTTACATGAGGCTTCAGTCGAGCGCTATGTACTTAGATACGACCACGGACGGCTTTATTAATATCGGCAACAATAATGTTGGTAATAAAACGATAACCATTGGTAACGCCTCTGGCACGTCAGACTCTTATATATATATCGGAAATAGTGCTAGCGGACCGCAAAGCGTAGCAATTGGTTCAACTAATATTGGTAGTTCGCTCAGCCTTTCGACTGGTTTAAACGGTACGGGATTTTACACTTCTAATGGAGGCGATATTGTCTCGTTCCTATCTGCTGGCTCAAACTTTCAAGTTACTGCTTCAGGGAGTGCACCTACCGTAGATCAATTAGTTATATCTAATATTGGTCTAGGAGTAACAGTTGCAGGTGTAGCAGGACTTTCTATTAACTATGTTGGAGGTGCAAGCGCCGTAGAATCATCAGCAGCCCGAATTAACCTAACTCCCGGCGGCACAACTGGTGGTACCTGGAGTGGGCTTAAAATTGTGGCCAATGCTACGGGTGCTGTAAGTGGTGTTACAGAGTATGGCGTCAAGATTGATGGACCGGTTACACCAGGTGCTGGTACAGAGACCGGCGTATCGATAGGTACAGGTTGGGACACTGGGCTTGATGTTCAGTCTGGTGGTATGAACCTGGCATCATATGTCAGCAACACTGTGCCATATGATGGGGCTGCAGCGGCAGCTAACAATCTTAGGGTATACGCCAGAAACTATGGCGGCAGAATGTTATTAAACACTAGGGGTCCATCTGGTATTGCGACTAGTTTGCAGCCTGCGTTGTTCAACTCAAATGTATCATATTTTGCGCCGAACACAGGTACGGTAGGCACGGGCACGGGCTTTGGTACAATTTGGCAGTCCAACGGTACTGTGACTCACCCAGTGCCGATAACCACCGCGCCAGCAATAGCGAACCAAATTCACCGTACTCGCTACGCCAATGTTGCCTCCACGCAAAACCAAATATTGGGACCAAAAACCAACCCAACCAGCGAACAAGCTTTTTGGCGCGGTAACGCTTATGGGCTGGGAGGGTTCTTCTTTAATACTCGTTTTGAGGTTGATTTATGGCCGGCATCAACGGCGCGGATATTTGCTGGACTGAGTTCGGTTACAGCTGGTGTCGCAGCTAACGACTCATTATCTGGAGACGCAGTCGGACTGTGGCACGATACTACTGATGCCAACACAGTAATGTCAATTGTTACACGCGACAACTCTACTACTACCAAGACTGCAGTAAGCATCGGAACGATTGCTGCTGGCAACGTTTATGAGTTCACCATGTATTGTCCGCCAAATGGTACGATAATCTACTACGAAGTCTGGGAGTTGGTTTCTGGTTTAGGAGTAATTGGCCAGACATCAACCACCTTGCCTCGCAACACGATATTCATGGGCCCACAAGTAAACATGAGCAATGGTACCGCCAACACTACGGCTACAACAACGGCTATTGGAGTCTCTAAAATATATATCGAATCGGATCGTTAAATTATGAATATCAAGACTATCAATGCAAAAAAGCTACTGACCAGGCCCCGCAATAAACTTATTCTGGTAATTCTACTTATAGCTGTAGGCCTGCTGTTTAATAAATATGTGATTAAGGGGAGTAGCGAAAATAAAGATCTATCGCTGGCTAAGGCCAAAGTTGGTAAGTTGATTTTGCTGCCGACAAATGAGGAGCCAACTTTAGCAGAAGTAACCGACAATAAAACTATCAAAGACCCAGTCTTGGCAAAGAGTAGCAAAAATGGTGATCAAATATTGTTCTACACCAAAAGCCGCTTAGTTGTAGTGTATCGGCCAAGTATCAATAAGATAGTTTTGGCGGGTGACTTATTTGCCGACCCAGCTTATAGCGAAGCTGATGGGGCAACAGTTACAGTGCTAGATGGTAATAATAACGACAGCAAGACACAAAGTATTGTTGCTGATATTAAAAGGCTATACCCTAATTCTGTTGTTAGTTATGGTGGTAAGACAGTGCGCTCCGAATTTCCGAAAACTATCGTAATCGACAATTCTTCAAAAAAGAATAATTTCCGAGCCGCTCTAGTTCAGGACATCAAAGGCAATCTAGGTGTAGTCCCTTTGTCAGAAACCAAAACAGATAGCGACATAATGATTATCGTGGGTAAGGACTAAAGATGCGCGGCAAGCTTATCAATAAACTTGGGTATGGTTTCATGGTGGCTGTGTACTCGGTAGGGTTGGTGTCAGCAAATTTCATAGGCGTTGCGCAGGCAAGCATTAACAGTTGTACGGCTAATATGTCGCCGATTGCAGTGCAGCCTAATTCTCAGACTAGTTTTACGATATCGCTGACAAATAATGGGCCGGGAGCAATAGAATGGATTCAAGTACAAAGTCCATCAACGAACTACGTAATCACTAATGCTGTTTGGTCGGGTTCTTCGTCTGTTGGTGACGCTCAGGCAACTATGTATGGTGGTGCGCCAATAGCTGCTAGTTCTACATCATCATTCGGTTTAGTGGTACACGCTGGAGAGGATCAATCAAGTGGTGATGTGTGGACTGTTTTGGTGTCTGACAACGCTGACGGCTCAGCGGCGACAAGTTGTAGTGGTAGTCTGACTTCGGCTGTCTCAGGAGTTCGGATAGCAGACCCAGACACAACCCCGCCAGTGATATCTAATCTTAAGTTATCAAAACTAGCTAGCAGCTCGCTAACAATAAGTTGGACTACAGACGAGCCAGCTAATAGTGACGTCGCATATGGTGAGACAATCGATTACGGCAGTAATAAACATGATGCAGCATTTGTCACGAGTCATGTCGTCAATCTGACTGGTTTAACTCCAGACACTAGTTATCATTTTTATGTAACTTCCTATGACCAGTCTGGTAATGGTGTAAGCACAGAGGACAACACCTTTTTAACGCCAGAAGCATCAACGCCTACATCCCAGACTCCCGTAGCTACGACAATCGCAATTAGCAAAGTTCCAACCGAGAAAACCCCACCAACAGTGCAGATTGACGCTAATTTCTCAAAACCTTTTAAGACAGCTCCTAAAATAAACGGCACGGCAAGTGATAATGTAGCGCTGGCTGTAATAGATTATTCAGTCGACGAAGGCCGTAACTGGTTACCGGTAGATACAGTAAGTGGGCTTGGCGGTAAAAAGGCGTCGTTTAGCTTTACGCCTCAAAACTTAAAGGATGGCGACTATGTGTTGATAGTCAGAGCGACTGACACGTCTGGGAATCAAGCCACAACTCCTTCACAAACATTGATAATCGACCTCTTGCCGCCAATCGTTGGGGGTGGTGTTATTACTGTAGGGGCGCAAGTCGTACAACCGGACGATAAAGGTGTTTTAAGTGCGCTAACAGGACTGGAGCAAAAAATAACGCTCAGTGCTGTAGGTGGTCCAACATCTATAGTCGTCGTCAAAACATTACCAGGCAAGAAAGACATTTTGCAGAGCTTTAATCTAACTAGATCTACAGAAAACGGCCTATGGTCTGGTACGGTTAGCTACTCAGCAACTGGATTTTATGAACTGTCTATTGATTCTGTCGACGGCGCCGGCAATCAAACATCGCGATCTTTCGGTCTGGTAAATGTCTTATCGCCAGGCAAAGTTAGCGACTCATCATCTAAGTCAATTGATGCCAAAGTAACGGTATATTGTGTTGATCCTGACACAGGAGATTGGGTGGTTTGGGACGGCGACTCATATGACCAGCCAAATCCAATTAGATCGACTGCTAAATCAGGGTACGGAATATATTTGCCAGCCGGCGCGTATTATCTTAAAGTCACAGCTAAAGGTCAACGGAGCGTCATAACAAACAGCTTTACAATCAATAAACCAGAAATTATAAACCAAAGCTTCCAGCTTAGTGTTAATCCTGGTATCGACGCAGGTTGGCTGCATGTTCATTTGCTGTGGCCGCAGTTAGTTGCTAGTAATTTTGCTGGCTCTAACCCTATTAAAGGCACCACTAGTCAGTCTGTTATTGGTCAGTCACTACCACAGTTCCGTTTGCAACAAACTAACGGACGAACTCTAGCTACAGCCAATCTTTACGGTAAGCCGACAGTGATTTCTATGGTTAATACTTGGTCGGGTCTTAGCAGTGGTCAGATTGATGGATTAAAAGATCTCGACACGGCATATGTTAATGTGGTTGCTCTAAGTTCTGGCGAAAGTTTGGCAAGACTCAACTCTTTTGTGGAGCAGGCTGGCTATAACTTGGCCGTCACAGCCGATGTTAACAATCAGTTAACAGATTTTCTAAAAGTCTCTATTGTTCCAGCTACTTATTTTATTGACCGTCATGGTGTAGTCAAAAAGGTTATGTTTGGGGTATTATCTAAGCAGGAGCTTATAAGTAATGTCGAACTTTAAGCAACAATCAGCTAGCACCGCTATTACGCTAACTATTAATAAGATTGGTGACAGCTAAATTATGTGGTTACAGTTTTTTGCACAGAATGCGCACTTTGGAATTAATCTTTTCGCCTCCTTATTTTGTCTTGGAATTTGTTGGCTGTATTTCGATGCGTGGTCTAATCATCATAAATTGCAGGAATTATTAAAATGGTTAGGTTTTGCCAGCTTAGGATTGTCGTTTCTCCTAAGTGCAACAGTTATTGAGCAATCGGTGCTTGGTAAGTCATTATTTGTAACGACCACATCTGCATTAGTTGTAGCTTTTCGTTTAGCGGGTTACCTTGCCATCATTCTGGGGCAGATTGCCGAACCTTTGCAAGTAGTTCCAAAAAACAAAGGTCTAGTTATGATTGACGAAGAAGAGGCTAAACCTGCGAAAACCAAGGCATCCACAAAAACCAAGAAAAATCATAGTATTATGGCGGGATTAGGCCTGAGCATTAAATGGTTATCACCAGTTGCTGGTTTGACAGTCGCGGCGTTGTACTTTAGGCGAGCAACTATTGGTCTGGAGCGTCATCTTAAACCTGTGGCCTATGCATTTTTGTTGTTTGCGCTTGCCGATACTTTGTCGCTTTCTAGCCTGCTAAGAACAAGCTCTAACCCCATTATTTTTTCTTGGGTTGCAGCATTTGGTATTATATGGTGGTTGCAGCATATAGCATTATTAGCAGGAGTGATAGTGCTTGGAATTTGGACCTGGAGTTATCTGGCACAGCGTTTCTTTAGTCAGTTATTTATGATTTTTGCAAGTATGATTGTAGTGGTGTTTTTGATAGTAAGTGTTGGCTTTACCGGTCTACTATTGAAGAGCGTCCAGTCAGAGCTAATTAAGAATCTTAAAACGGCTAGTAGCGTCTTGAACTATGCGATTTCTTCTAAAAAAGCGGAGGCTTCATCATCGGCTGGTCAGCTGGCAGGTAATAGTGAGGTAGTAGCAGCTATAAATAGTAGCGACAGGTCCAAGTTGAAAGCCATAACAAGCACTTACTTAGTTGATAAAAAATTATCAGATGTTATCATAACAAATCAATCTGGCATGGTGCTTTTAAGAGCAAAAGATACAGAGCAGTGGGGTGATTCAATGTCGGACAACCAACTCACCAAGCGTGCACTACTCGGCCTAAACCAGTCAACAGTTACTATTAAGGAAGCGGTAACAGCACCAAGTGTTGAAGTGAGGAGTGCTGTAGCAGTCAAGGACCAGGCTGGTAATGTCGTTGGAAGTATCACCACTAGTCTCGAGCTTGGATCAGCATTTGTTGACGGAATTAAGCAGGCTACAGGACTACAAAGTTCGATTTATAGCGGCAATAAGCTGTCTGCTACTACTTTAGTGGCTGCCGACGGTAAGACAAGAACAGTCGGTTCAAAAATCAGTAATAAATCTATTAATAAAACTGTTTTAGATAAAGGCGACGAGTATAGTGGGGCCGTAGATTTACAGCACCGTAAAATGCTCGTCAGCATAGTGCCGCTAAAAGATGTCGACAATGACACTGTTGGCATGATTGCAACTGCAATACCAGAAAGTTCGTCGCTTGCAACTGCCGGACATTCCGTTGAGGTGACGTTTATTATGACGGCCTTACTCTTGATAGCGAGCATTTATCCAATAATATTGATAACTAGAGGACTAGTAAGGCAGATCAATTAATGACTGAGTATTTTCGTCATAAAACCAAGGGTATTCAGATCAAACTTTTTATATTCTTTTTGGTGAGCTTCTTTATCCTAGTTCTGTCGCTTATTTATATGTCAGCCAGGAGTAAACAACAAGTTCTAAGCCTTTATGAGAATAGGATACAAGACGAAAAAAATGTAGTCGATAATAATATGAGCGATATGACTAGGCTTTCTAAGGCGCTATCTGCTGATTATTCGCAGTGGGATGACATGAATAATTACTTGAAGGGTCGGATGCCGAATTTCCCTGCAGATAATATAAACGAAGCAACTCTTAGTACCTTTGAGTCAACGGGTATGTGGATTTTTCGTAACGATGGCAAGCTAGTTTACAAAATTAATACGTCAGAATCAGACGAAGGCATCGTAGACTTCACGCCTTACCAAGCCGGTATCAACAGTATTCTTGCTAAGGATCATTATGTTAATTTTTCTGTGCAAACAAAAACAGGAGCAATGGAGATATTTGGTTATTCGATTGTAAAAACTGACGATCCGAAGCACCTTGGAGTTTCAGCTGGGTATCTGTTAGTAGGAAAATTGATTACCGACGATACTTTGGCCCCAATGTCTGGAAGTGAGTTCCAGCAGGTTAAAATGTTATTACCGAATCAGATAAATGATTATCCTAAATCTTATCCTCAGCAAAAAGGTCAACTAATAGTCACAAAAGATTATAAGGACGTAGCAGGCAAAACTATTGGCACTCTGTATGTTAATGTTAAGGACGATTCCTTGCCAATGATTTACCGGTCCGGTATAGAAATATTGATAATCACATTAGCCACTTACGCATCGTTGTTTATTGGTGTATTGCTGGTTGTTTGGATATGGATAGTACGACCAATCAACAAGATATACAAGAGCCTAGAGCATCAAGATGTAAAGCATCTAAAATCCCTAGTCAAAAAGGATAACGAGTTCGGTCAAATAGCTAGGTTGATAACGGATTTCTTTAGCCAAGAAAACCAGCTAGAAAAAGATATGCATGATAACACCAGACTACTAGACGAACTTTCGGCAAATAAAACGGAGATAGAACACACCAATAATGTCATGCTTGGGCGTGAGCTTAAAATGATTGATCTAAAGAAAGAGATTGACGAGTTAAAGGCGCAGCTGAGTCATAAAAAAGGTAAAAAAGATGACAAATGATGTCGTTAAAGACGATCATCTGCGACAAAACGTTGACTTCATCCAGCCGACTATTGACCTGCAAGCGAGAGCCAGGGAGACATTTTTAAAATCCGGAATAAAGTTAAGTCTTTTTCCTCTAGTATTGTTTTTTATATTAGACTACAGATCTCAGTATTATTTGGCGGCTTTAGCTGACGGTTTAATTACTTCAGTATTTATTGCTGTTTTGATTGCCAGTTATCGAGTCAAAGACTACAGCGGCTTATATAATATTGTGATAGGCGTTATGGTGACAAGCGTGTCCATGCGGTTTTATTCGCCAACTGCCAATAGATCGGTATTTATCATGCCTGTTATTGCATTAGCCGCCTATCTTCTACTTTCTAGAGTTGGTGGTGTGGCTTGGTCTATTATGATGTGTGGAATTGCTTTCGTAGAGGTCATTCTTGATAAGTATGGATTTTTTCAAATGTCGACGGATTATCAGTTTGTGTTATATGGAATAATGGGCACAGCAATATTATCGGCGTTACTTTTTATTTACGAAGGCATGAGCTTGAGTGTTGAGAATCAGGCCATTGGTGAGGCGGGTCAGCTAGTGGTTGCGAATAGAAGGCTTGACCAGCAAGTAAACAGAAATAGCCACGCGTCAGAGGAGTTGAAGCTAGCCTTAGAAGAGTCACAAGCTAGCAATAAGAAGCTAGTAGATACAAAGCGAGCAATTATGAATATCCTGGAAGACTCCAAGTCTCTGCAGGCACAGTTGAAGGCAGAAAAGGCTGGTGTAGAAAAAATAGTTGAAGTTCGTACGGAAGAGTTATTTAGGGAGCAGACCAGACTTCGGGCATCAATCAACAGCTTAGATAGTGGGTATCTAATGACTCTAGAGAATGATCAGACCGCAATATATAACCCAGCACTTATTGAGTTATTGGACCTTGGAGATTCGGTTCCTGGTCTGAAAAATGTCAAATCTAGTGAAATTGTTAAATTAATTCAAACTAAATTGGGGGACTCTTTTGACATTGTTGGTGCTCTAAAAGATAGCATTAAAAACAAAAGTCCTTTCTCTGCAGTAAACATCGCCTATAGCAAAAAGTTTATTAATATATTTGCCTCACCGATAATTCTAAAGGGTGAAGAAGATGTTATTGGTAGTGTGATTATGATTTACGACACGACAGAAGCGATGCTCCTCGAAAGGTCTAAGGATGAGTTTATATCAATTGCATCACACGAACTCAGAACGCCCCTTACAGTCATTCGTGGTAATGCCAGCATGTTGACGTCAATTTATGGCGACCAGCTGCCTGAGGGTGACATAAAGGATATGATCACTGACATAAAGGATTCAAGTATTCGACTAATTGGTATCGTAAACCAGTTTTTGAGCACTTCCAGGCTTGAACAGAAAAGAACTATATTTGACATTAAGCCTACAGATATAGCTATAACTATTTCATCTGCAGCTAAGGCATTAAAAGTATTGGCTGACGAAAAGAAGCTTGATTTAAAGATTCATATACCGAAAGATTTACCGCAAGTATATACAGATGAGTCGCGCACGCAGGAGGTAGTGGTCAACATTGTAGGTAACGCCATAAAATACACCAAAAAAGGCTCAGTTACAGTAACAGCCCATGTTATTAAAGGATATGTTGAAGTAGATGTTGCAGACACTGGCATCGGTATAGATGAGGAAAATATTAAGTTACTATTCAATAAGTTCCAGCAGAGTACTTCTAATATTTTAACCAGAGACGATAGCCAGAGCACTGGACTTGGACTATATATAACTAAACTGATTATTGAACAGATGGGTGGTCGTATTTACCTCAAGGAATCAACCCCTGGCAAGGGATCGGTCTTTACTTTTGCGCTCCCAACTGAGAAAATTAAGCTATAACATTTTGAGTATAAAGATAACTAATTAAAGAGGCTATATGGCAATAAAAGTATTACTAATAGAGGACGACCAGCTTATACAAAGAATGTACGAGAAGATGTTCCAATTTGCTAAATTTGATGTCACTCTGGCTAGCGATGGAGCTGAAGGTCTAGATAAAGTAAGGGCTATGGATCCGAAGCCAGCTATTATACTGCTTGATGTCATGATGCCAAAAATGAATGGTATGGAAGTATTAGATAAGTTAAAGCTTGATGCTGAACTAAAGAATATTCCAGTAATAATGTTATCTAATTTGGCGGGCGAAAACGATGTCGAGACGGCCTTGTCGAAGGGCGCAGTTAAATACATTATTAAGAGTGAACACGAACCAAAAGAAATTGCCGACATGGTTAAACAGATTGTTGCTGGCTACACCCGTGACGACATTCCTACCGTCTAGATAACTCTACGAAAAGTTTTGAGAGCTAGTTTATTTATGTTTTTTGCTCACTAAGTCAATTATTAGAGCGGCTGTCCAGCTGAAGTTTTTGGCTCCAGAAGGCGATCCATCAATTGGAGAAAAATACTCGCTCATACCAGATGCGCGCACCAAGTCGATGCAAGATTTTGTTAGTGATTTCGCTTCATCCGTAAAGCCATATTTGTGCAGACCCTCAATTATCAGCCAGTTAGTATTGATCCAGGTTGGGCCCTGCCAGTAACCGTGGGATTTGAACCATGGTGAATCAAGAGGAACGCTTGGTACAGGAAAGGGAGCGCTAAAAGTTTGATTATCTTTAAGTAAACCGACAATTTGTTCGGATCTTTCTTTACTTATAGCTCCAGAATAAAGTGGCATGAGGGCGGCTATAGTTGGTATATGGATAAGTTTATGAGTCACGAAATTACGGGAGAAGTACTGGCCAGAATAGGCATCCCATAGCTGATCTAGCGCTAACTCGGATCTTTTCATATTCTCTACAAGTAGGTTCGGTAGGTCTTTTTTAATAACTTTAGCGATGTCTTGCAGATGTGAATTGGCGCGAATAAATATCGAGTTAAACGTCAGATCTTCAATTGCAAAAAGAGAGTGTTTAAGAATGTTATTGATATCATAACTTTTTCTACGAAGTCTTCTTTGGACAAGATAAAGTGCCAGCCCTTCAAATGTTGATAATCTTTCGCCCGGCTGACTCAGTCGATAATCTCTTCGCAGAATTCTGGCTAATATTTGTACAGGTTTATGCTTTGCTAGCCCGACTAAAGGCGACATCTCATGTTCTTGTAGTTCTGCCATCCAAGGCGGAGTATTGTCTAGGCCTGTTTCCCACGGATGAATCTGTAGGGTAAGGCCTTCGTTGTGTGGGTCTCTTTCGTCATACAACCAACTGTGATAAGCGACAATTGCCGGATAGACCGTTTGGTACCAAGTACGGCGTTCGCTGAGTGACAATTGTTTGCCTATTTTAACTACTGCTTCTGCTATTAAGGGCGGCTGAGTGATTCCGCTAGTTGACACTTTGTCTGGCGCGAAAGGGCTTATAGAGCTTCGCCACATATTGACGTCGCGACCGTGTTTGTCGCCTTCAGAAAATATCATGTGCGGTAACATGCCGTTGGCCCACTGACCCCTAAGAAGGCTTAGAATTTCCTTTTTGGATCGCTCAATATCGTAATGACTGAGTCCAATTGCGGTAAAGCAGCTATCCCAGAGCCATTGATGTGAGTAGAGGCCTTCTGCCGGGACGGTGTAATCGCCATTTTGATTAACTTCTAATACAGCTTTGGCTTCGTTTAATAGTTCGTCGTGCTCGTTCATACCCTTACAGTATATCTTAAGGGTAGATAAAACTTATGCTTAGTTATCGGTAATTCGTAAAGTTAACCGGAAAGTCGAAGTCTTGAGCTCTAATTAAATCCATGACAGTTTGCAAGTCATCCTTGCTGTTGCTCATAATTCGCACTTCGTCGCCCTGAATTTGAGTCTTAACTTTTGGCATGTTGTCTCTTACTAGGGCGGTGATCTTTTTGGCCTTTTCTTGATCTAGGCCTTTTTTGAAAGGTACTTCTTTGGTGGTCTTAAGGTTGGTTATAATAGATTCTTTGGTGACGTCGAGTACTTTTTGGCTTTGGTTACGGGCAGAAAGTTTTTTGCGAATAATGTCTATAATGGAATCGATTTGCCAATCGCCGCTACCAGTTATTTTAAGTCCAGTTTTGTCTGCGTTTAGCCACTCCAAAAGAGCCGGCGTCCCCTTGAAGTCATAGCGACTATCAATTTCGCGCTGAGTTTGGTCGAAAACATTATTCATTTCCGACTTGTCATAATCACTAACTACGTCAAAACTAAAATTCGCCATAACAACAAGTATACGAGTAGTGACGGAAGATTGTCCATAGATTAGATCAAGGAGCTAAAGAAAAGTATGTCTTGAGGGCTCGGTTGCCTAAGTTCGACAAAATACTTGGCTTTTTGTGATACTCAGGATGTTGATATTCAGAGTCGCCGCTTATAGCCAAACGAGCTGCGTTTTGACCAACTACACGGCCAGTCTTTAGGACTAGCTCATTGGTGGTAAGCACTCCTGGTAGGGGAGCGTCGCGGGCAGGATATATTGTTTGTACGTTCGGTCGTGATTCGGAGTTTATGCTGGCAGCCTGTTTGTGGGCAAAATCACGGAATTTATCCAGGTTATCTGGCCCATATCTTTTGAGCCATTTTCCTACATAAGTCGTAAAAGGCGCGTCTACTGACCATAATTTCTTGGGGGCATTTGTGACATTTAAAACTTCCGTCGCTCCATTATTAAGTGATATGTCTTGAGTTTGCTGCCAAGAAAGTCCACCGTCCGCCCATATATTATCTTCTTCGTCGGCTACCGGCCGCCCTGCCTCTCTAGGCAAATGTAATCCTCGCATAAACCAAGTTATCATTTTCTCGGCTGGCTCAGATTTGGAGGAGACAGACTTGGCTTTAAAGTTGACTACATCTGTTACGCCAAACCTTAGTTCCTGGGGGTTAGATATTAAAGATTCTATATCTAATGGCGTATCGCGGCGGATAAGGTTATCAAGAACTGGTAAGTCAACGATAGGTTGTCGTTTAAGCTTCCGTTTGTAATTTATAAAGTCGCGCCTAGGCAATTCTTCTTCAAAAGCAACACGAGTGAGTTCGATTTGGTTTGTCATTGCCGATGCCGCTACTAGTGCCCCACCAGAAATACCCGACACTTGGTCGGCCATATCAAAAAGACCTTCTGATTTTAGTACGTCGGCCATTCCAAGGCCAACTACGCAGGCCATGCCACCCCCATCTACTGCAATAGCTATGTTGTGACCGTCTTTGTCTGAACCAGGCTTATAACCGTCGTTTCGGCGATTAATCAGAATTTCTAATGGTGATGATTCGACTGAGTTTTTCATATAGATTAGGCTATAAAATCAAAAACGTATTCGTCAAGGGTGACCTAATATACGTTTAATTGTATACTTAAGAGTAATTATGACATATCAAAATGCCGAGATAGCAAAAATTGCCGAGGTTCTTAAATCAAGAATCGTGGAAGGCGCCTCATTACTTCGCTCACCAGAGCTAAAAAGTCTGTTTGACGCCATTAAAACTATTGATCCGTCAGAGCGCAGCGCATATGGACAAGAGATAAATAAGCTTAAAGTAGAGCTGCAGGATTTAATTGATGCTTCCGAAGACTCTCAGCTTGCGACGCAAAGCCCGATTGATGTAACTGCTCCTTTTGATATAAACACCCCTAAATCAAAGCGACCACAATTATTGCCGGTTGAGCAAGGAAGCGTCCATCCTCTTATGACTGAGCTCGAATTAGTTCTCGGTATTTTTAATAGAATGGGCTTTACAGCAGTTGAATCGCGTCAAATTGACGACGATTACCATATGTTTGAGAGCTTGAACTTCCCTGAAGATCATCCAGCAAGAGATGATTATGATACTTTTATGACAGTCGAAAAAGATAAAAATGGTAAACAGTTTATAGCACCAGCCCATACCAGCAATATGCAAAACAGAGTACTCAGAGACAACAAGGCTAATCTAGAGAATGGCGAACCTATTGCAGTGTTGCTGCCAGGAAGAGTTTATCGGAACGAAGATTTAGACGCGCGACATGAGCACACCTTTCATCAATTTGAGGGCGTATACGTCGACAAAGGTATCCATGCCGGTAATTTATTGGCTACCTTTAAGACTTTTCTATCTGAGTATTATCAGCAAGATGTTGAGATTAAGAGCCAGCCGTTCTATTTTCCGTTTACCGAGCCGAGTTTTGAGCTAGCGCTTAGTTGTCCGTTTTGCCAAAAGCAGGGGTGCAGTATTTGTAGTCATACCGGTTGGATCGAGTTACTAGGCATGGGTATGGTTCATCCTAACGTCTTAAAAGAGGCCGGCATAGATCCTTTAGTTTATACGGGTTTTGCTTGGGGTTGTGGCTTGGAGAGACTTGTCATGTTGAAGTACGGTATTGAGGATATTAGGCATTTTGAGTCAGCAAAAATAGAATTTTTGAGGCAATTTTAATGAAAGTTAGTTTGAACTGGCTTAAAGAATATACCGAAATTAATATTTCCAATGATGCACTTGTCGACAAGATTGGCTCACAAATTGGAGCAGTAGAAGAAGTAGTCGACTTAAGCAAAAAATACCAAGGTATTATTGTTGCAAGAGTGGCAGAATGTATTAAGCACCCAGATGCCGACAAGCTTAGTCTTTGTAAAATTGATGACGGTGGTCGAGCGCAAAATGTGGAAAGAGACGAAAATGGAAATGTCCAGGTAGTATGTGGCGCGCCAAATGTCAGGGTAGGTTTAATGGTGGCTTGGCTGCCTCCAGGAGCAACAGTACCATCTAGTTTCGACAAAGACCCATTTGTTTTAGAGGCACGAGAATTGCGAGGCAAAGTAAGCAACGGAATGTTGGCCAGCGCACACGAGCTAGGCATTAGTGACGACCATAATGGGATTGTTGAGTTAGACGATAAACAGGCTAAAGTTGGTGACGACTTTGCCGAAGTATACAAACTCAACGACACGATTATTGATATTGAAAATAAAATGTTTACTCATCGACCTGATTGCTTTGGATTACTGGGAGTTGCTAGAGAAGTAGCTGGAATCCAACAAAAAGCTTTTGTTTCGCCTAATTGGTATCTTAATAACAAGATTGCCGGCATTGGTCAAGCTAACGACGTGTCAAATCTAGAAGTTGATGTCCAGATTCCAGATCTATGTCCGCGCTATATGGCGGTTGTCCTCACTGGCATTAAAGTTGGTCCAAGTCCACTTTGGCTACAAACATACCTGAGCAGAGTAGGCATGCGATCAATTAATAATATCGTCGACATGACTAATTACATTATGTATCTGACAGGGCAGCCATTACACGCATTTGATTTCGACAAAGTTGCAATTGATGGTAAGGCCAAAATAGTAGTACGCAGTCCAAAGGAAAGCGAAAAAGTTACACTACTAGACGGCAAGGTGATTACTCCAAGGTCCGATGCGGTGCTAATTTGTGACGCCAATAAGCCCATCGCGCTTGGTGGAGTTATGGGTGGAAATAATTCTGAGATAGACGAAAACACAACTAGTATTATTATCGAATGTGCTAATTTTGACATGTACAATATCCGTCGCACAAGTATGGAACACGGAATTTTTACTGACGCTGTGACTCGGTTCAATAAAGGCCAATCACCACAACAGTGTCCAGCTGTTTTACTCAAGGCCATAGAACTTACAAGCGAACTTTGCGATACCGCTAAATCAAACGGTGCAATCGTTGATATCAACAATGCTAAACAGACTAATAAATCTGTTGAAGTGACAGCTGATTTTATCAATCAAAGGCTAGGACTGAGCTTGTCGAATGAAATAATCAGCGAATTGCTAACAAATGTTGAATTTACAGTTGGACGTACGAATAATAAATTGTCGATTATCGCTCCTTTCTGGCGTACCGACATAGAAATTCCAGAAGATATAGTCGAAGAAATTGGCCGCTTGTATGGCTATGATCATTTACCACTAGATTTACCTCATCGCAGTATTAAGCCCGCCAAAACGAATCAAATGCTTGATCTGAAGTCTAGAGTTAGAAGATTTCTCTCAGAATCTGGAGCTAACGAGGCCTTAACTTATAGTTTTGTGCACGGTGATTTAATAGAGAAGTCTGGGCAAGATAAAACCCAAGCTTTTCAACTTAGTAACGCCATCAGTCCAGATCTACAGTATTACCGTATGAGTCTAACTCCGAGTCTACTTGATAAAGTGCGAGTCAATATTAAAAGCGACATGGTTCGTTCAGATGATAACGAGTTTGCATTATTCGAAATCGGAAAAGCACACGTCAAAGGTTTGCAGGACGCTGTAGAAACAGACTTGCCGGCAGAATTAAACTTACTTGCCATGGTATTTGCGGCTGACGACAAAACAGCTGCAAGAAAATATAGCGGGTCGCCTTATTACATAGCGATTAAATATCTCACAGTATTGTTAGAAAAATTAGGCTTGAATTATGAGATCGAAACTTACGACCATGAGCCAACAAAAACAGAAGGCAGGATGTTGGTAGCTCCATTCGAGCCTGTCCGTACTGCAATAATAAAAGTGAACGGCGAAATTGCTTGTTTGGTCGGAGAATACAGAAGCGCAATTAAGCAAAAACTTAAGCTACCGTCATTTACAGCTGGATTTGAACTTGATCTTAATGTGATTCTCAAAGCCGACAAGAACCAAGCTTCCTACGTGGCTCTACCAAAGTTTCCAAAAGTTCAACAAGATATGACTTTAAAGATACCATCAAATATTAAATTTGGTGATGTATCTAGCTTCATGGCAAGTGAAATCAAAAGATTGAACCCAGATAATTCTCATTGGGATCTAGGCACGGTTGATATTTATCAATCAGACGACGCTAGTCACAAAAATGTAACATTTAGACTTTGGATAAGCGCCCACGATAGAACGCTAACGGCTGAATCAGTAAATAGTTTGCTAGATAATGTTGCGAAGTCCGCAAGTGAGAAATACGGCGCCGAGAGACTATGAAGAAGTTAGTTATACGATCAATAATCGGAGGTAGTTTGTAGTGAAACACATTTGGCGAATAATCACATCTACTAAAGTCCTATGGCCGTATTATTTATCAGTTTCAGTCTTTAGCGTTTTGGTGTCAGTGATGAGCACCATACAGCCTATATTTACCAAAGGTGCAATTGACCAAGTGCAGAAAATTGTTGGCGGTGGCCACGCCAACGTTAAGCTAGTAGCTATATTTGCATTCGCTATATTTCTAGCAGATGTTGGTCAGACGGTTTTTAGTAACATTGGTGGATATTTGGGCGACATTATGTCCGTCAAATTAAAGCAATTGCTGCAAAACCGCTACTACAGCCACCTACTTAGCTTGCCTCAAAAATACTTCGACGCTGAGCTTTCAGGCAAAATCATAAACCGAATGAATCGTGGAATTGGCCAGATTGGTGACTTTGCCCAGATGTATAGCAATAACTTTTTGCAGTTTATTTTTAGCACGATTATGTCACTAGTTATTGTCAGTTATTTTTCATGGCAAGTAGCTGTAATGTTGGCGTTACTATATCCAGTGTTTGTCTGGTTGACGGCAAAGACAAGTACACGCTGGCAAGATTATCAAAAACAAATTAACAATCACCTAGATGTATCGAGTGGCCGTTTTGCAGAAAGTGTCAGCCAAGTAAAAGTAGTTAAAAGTTTTATACAGGAGGCTAGAGAGCTCAAGTTCTTTAATTCGCATCTAAATTCGGCTGTTGAGATAACTAGGCCGCAAAGTCGTTACTGGCACAATCAAGATGTGTTTCGTAGATTAGTTTTGAATGTGATATTTCTAGCGGTGTCTGCATTTATATTTATTGAGACGGCTAACGGAAAGTTCACGGTTGGCCAGATGGTGCTATTAATCCAATACGCCGCTCTAGTTCGCATGCCCATATTTAGTATTAGCTACTTGATTGATCAAACCCAGAGAGCCATTGCAGACAGTAAAGATTTCTTTGAAGTTCTTGACGAGAAACCAGACATTGCTGATCATAAAGACGCCAAAGAACTGAATATTAAACACGGTGAAATATCTTATAAAGAAGTAAGTTTTAGTTATCATCACGAGCCAGTATTAAAAGGCCTTAATTTTGTTATTAAGCCTGCCACAAAGATAGCCTTGGTAGGTGAGTCCGGCGAGGGTAAGACCACTATTACTAATCTTTTGATGCGTTTATATGAGCCGCAATCTGGAGAGATATTGATAGATGGTCAAAATATCAATGAAGTTACTCAAGCTAGTTTGCGTTCACAGATTGGCGTTGTATTTCAAGATCCAGCATTATTTAGTGGTACTATTGCCGAGAATATCGGCTACGCTAAACAATTGCCAAGTACAGAAGAAATTATTGCAGCAGCTAAATCCGCAAACGCTCATGAATTTATCGCTAAGCTAGAAAAAGGTTACGACACAGAGATCGGCGAAAGAGGACTTAGACTGTCTGGTGGTCAGAAGCAACGCATTGCTATTGCTAGAGCCCTATTAAAAGACGCTCCAATCTTGATCTTGGATGAAGCCACATCTAGTTTGGATAGTAAGAGTGAGGCTATGGTCCAGCAGGCTTTGGTAAACTTGATGAAGGGCCGCACAACTATTATTATTGCTCACCGCTTAAGCACTATTCAAAATGTTGACGAAATCATAACAATTCGTAACGGTCAGATTGACGAGATCGGTACTCCAGCCAAATTAGCGAAATCAGACGGCATTTACGCACAGCTACTTAAATTACAGCTAGGCAAGACTGACGACACCACCACTAAATTAAAGAAATTTGAAATCCTAGGTTAATTTTATGTCTGACAGACGAGCCGTAAGAGTAATTGCGTTTAGGGGAAACCAGATCTTGGTAATGAAGCGCAATAAATTCGGAAACGAATACTATACATTAATTGGTGGCGGTATTGACGCCGGAGAAGACGCCGATCAAGCGATTGTTAGGGAGGTTAAAGAAGAGACAGGACTAGTATTAACCAATGCCAGACTAGTTATAATTGAAGATTCCGGCGATCCTTTTGGTATTCAGTATATTTATGCAGCCGGCTGCAGCCATGACGAGCCGGTGTTGGCCAAAGATTCCGAAGAAGCTCTTATTAGTAAAATGGGCAAAAATACCTATACACCTATGTGGCTTGATATTGAAAGTTTTAAAGACTGTCGTTTCTTTTCTGATGTCTTAAAGATATCAATACTTCAAGGCATGAAAACGGAATTTGCCGGTGAAATTAAAAACATACAATCTAACTCAAAAGTAAGTTACAATAGTTAGACAATTCTAATTGAGGGAGAAAAACGTTTTATGGAGATATTTAGAGAGTGGCGTAAAAGAATCGTAGCAATTTTAGCCGCCGTGTTGTTTTTAATCACTTCAGTTGGCTTTAGTGGTATGGTGATTTGGCAAATGCACAAAGATGGCCAAAAGAATAAAGAGGATGCCGGTCTTCAAGAGAAAATTAAGCAGGCGCAAGAACAGCAGTCCGCCGCGCAAGCGAGTCCGGCAAGTGAACCAGTAACTAAAAAGGAGGGTAAATTGGAAGGAACAAAATTAGCAGGCTTTACGCCGCAAGGAACGGTTATGACACTACAAATAACTGATCCTATTGTAGGAACAGGAGCTGAAGTTAAGGCTTCAGATACAATAACAGCACATTACACAGGTGCGCTCGTTGCAGACGGAACAATCTTCCAGAGCTCACTAGATTCAGGTAGTCCATTTACTAGCGCCTTAAGCGGTCTTATTAAGGGCTGGCAGGCTGGCATTCCAGGCATGAAGGTTGGCGGCACTCGTCGACTCGTAATTCCTGCTGAGCAAGCTTATGGATCTCAATCACAGTCGGGTATTCCAGCAAATTCTGATCTAGTATTTGACATTCAACTGATCAGCATCGGTAATTAACAGATTAGCGTTAAGTCATAAACACAACATATAGCGTCTTGCTAAAACCATAAACGCTATATATAATTGATTTAAGTACTAGAAAAATATAAATAGCTTCAGAGGAGCCAAAAAAATGCCTAAAAACATCACTATTTTCACCACCAATACATGTGCTTATTGTGTTATGGTCAAGCGTTGGTTGGGGGCAAAAGGCTTCGCCTATGAAGAGGTTAATCTTGACGAGTTTCCAGAAAGACAACAAGAAGCTATGCAAATTAGCGGGCAGATGGCGGTGCCAGTTACGGTCATTACCAGGCACGACGACACTCAAGAAGTTGTCGTTGGCTATAATCTAGCTAGACTAGCACCAGCCGTCGCCTAAGAATGTTCGATTATTTAATACTTAATCGTGACTCAACTTCGCGAATCAACGAAACAATATAATGAAATGGTTAAACAAATGACAAAAGACACTACACCAACACATGACGTAATAATGATTGGTGCTGGTCCAGCATCACTTAGCGCGGCCATATATACGACACGAGAAGATGTCGACACTCTCATATTCGAAAAGGGTGCAATCGGTGGATTAGCAGCAATAACAGACTGGATTGATAATTATCCAGGTTTTGCTAAAGGTGTAGCTGGACTTGAGTTGGCTGACAGCTTATGGCAACAAGCAGAAAGATTTGGCGCCAAAATTGAGCTAGGTGAAGTCACAGAAATTATAAACGAAGGCAAGTTCAAGAGACTTAAGACTACTAGCGGAGACTATTTGGCCAAGGCAGTACTTATTGCTACCGGCAGTGATTATAAAAAACTTGGTATTCCAGGCGAGAACGAATATTACGGACGAGGGGTCCATTACTGCGCAACTTGTGACGGGGCTTTCTACAGAGACAAGCATTTGGTAGTTGTCGGCGGCGGCAACTCTGCCGTACAGGAGGCTATATTCCTGACTCGGTTCACGAAAGGTATTGATTTGTTAGTTCGCGGCGATAAATTTAGAGCTTCTGAGGTTCTTCAGCACGAATTAGCGAAGAATAAAGACAAGATAACCGTCCATATGAACACAACGACTGACGAAATTACCGGCGTATTGCCAACAGGAAAGCCTCCAACTGGCGGCAAAGTCACTAAAGTAATAGGCACAAATAAGCTTACCGGTAAAAAAGTTGAGTTTCCTACCGACGGCGTATTTATTTTTGTTGGACTAAGTCCCAATACTGAGTTTGTAAAGGGTAGCGATATCGAACTAGACAAAGTTGGACTGATTAAAACCGGTCAACTGCTCGAGACTACTATGCCAGGCGTGTTTGCCGCTGGGGATGTACGCAGCGGAGCGACTATGCAGATTGCGAGTGCTACTGGTGAGGGTGCGACAGCTGCACTGATTATTCGCAAATATCTTGAAGGCCACGTTTAGACAATTGGTCATTTAAACATTGACCATTGATACATTAATTTATCATTTAACATTTGAACATTGAAGCTACAATGACAAAATGACACCCTGTGTAAATTAATGCATCAATGATAAATGCATCAATGATAAATTGGAGCTACTTAAGTTAGGTCTGCAGGATAGCCAGGGAAGAAATCACCAACAAGTTGGCTCTCGTGTAGACCGTGCTCTAGTAGTCCTTTTTGCAATGCCTCAACCATCTGTTCTGGTCCGGATATGTAGATGCGCTGGTTTGTGATTGGTCCTACTAATTCAATGATTCTCTCAGCAGTCAGTCTGCCGACCTCACCATTCCAGCTAGGAGATGGGCTGCTAACTATTTCGATTGGCTTGTCGCCATATTCGGCAAAAGTATCTGCAAAAACAATATCTTGTTCGGTGTTTGCTGCTAGTAGTACTTTTATATCGCGCTGCTCCTTGGTATCGTTGAGCCACTTAATAATGCTGCGATAAGGAGTTACGCCTATTCCGCCGGCTATAAATATTAACGGAAGAGTTGCGTCCTTTGGTAGTACGAAGTCACCCATAGCTTCAGAAATTTCTATCTCGTCACCAATCGCCAAAGTATGAAGATGATGCTTAAAGTCGCTACTATTTTTATCAGCAAATTTGGTTGTTATTGTCAGTAATTCTTCTGTCGGCGAGGATGAAAGCGTAAACCATCTTTTTGGGCCACGGCTATCAGGAGTGTTGTCAGGCAAATACATTTCGATAAATTGACCAGCTGTATATTGAAGTACCTTTTCGGTGCTAAAACTAAAAGACATTACATTGTCAGTAATTTGGTTAATTTTTTCTAAGCGTGCTTTCATTTAGACTTCCTAGGCTTATTTTTGGTGAAATATTGTGGATTATTGGTGCAGATCATAACTTTTGGATACAAGAAGTGTATGAATCTAGCAAGAAATTGACTATCAATAGTATAAACCATAATATCCAGCTTATTAAATATTGCGTAGAAGTAAGTTAGTGGATTCAGGACCCAGAAGTTTAAGTCTAGACCATCGGCACCAATGGCTTTTGCGTTCTGTAAAAGTTCAAAAGGGTTGGTGCGCGAACCGACATAAGCTTTAGTATTCGGACTTAATTTTTTAAGCAACGATATCTCGTAATGCTTAAAGGAAGCTATGGTGACTATTGCTTCAGGGAAGGCCTCGACAATATTTATGACTTTTCTGACCATATTATCTTCTTTTATCTCGATAATTACAGGAGTACTGCCTACAGTTTCTAGCGCCTCAGATAGCAGTGGTGCGGATTCGCCATTATTAAGTTTGATAGATTTTAGCTCTTCCAGTGTCAGATCTTTAAGTGAGCGTTTATCTTGGCTGATTTTCTTTAGGTCAGAGTCATGGCAGAGTACTACCTCGCCGTCTTTAGTTAATCTGACGTCAAACTCTATACTGTGTGCACCAGCATTAATACCTGCTCGCAATGATTCGAGGGTATTCTCTAGCGCTATACCTGCTGCGCCACGGTGTCCAATTATTTTCATTTTCATAGCAACTTACTACTAGTGTACAATATTAAGCATATCTAAGGAGAAAAATATGGCAGATTACGACGAATTATATGATTTTGGTGTAAAAGACGAATTTATTTATACAGTATGTGAAATCCCAAAAGGGTCAATGAATAAAATCGAATACGACCGCGAAAAGAAGGTGTTTGTATTAGACAGAGTAGAGCCATGTATATTCGCAAAGCCTGTTAATTATGGATTCATTCCGCGTACGCTTGACGAAGATGGAGACGCTCTTGATACTTTGATTCTTACTGACGAAGCTCTACCCACGGGCGTTGTCGTTAAGGCTCGAGTTGTAGCAGTACTTAACTTTGACGATGGTGGCGAGAACGACCACAAGATTGTTTGCGTACCAGAAGATGACAGACATTGGGGCAATGGCGTTAAATCATTGGGCGACTTGTCTGATGCCTGGAAGAACCAAATCGAACATCACTTCAACCACTACAAAGATCTGAAGAGTCCTGGGTCAACAAAAGTTCTAGGTTGGGGTGATACCGAGGCTGCCTGGCAGATCATTC
The DNA here is from genome assembly GCA_037137935.1 of Candidatus Saccharimonadota bacterium. GTDB lineage: Bacteria > Patescibacteriota > Saccharimonadia > Saccharimonadales > AQU-01 > CALRGT01. The sequence goes on from JBAXJI010000002.1 coordinate 47,055, forward strand.
AGTCTTGTGCCGAAGCGCTTAAGCATTGACAAATATAGAAAAACAGTCATAATATATTGCATATGGAAAATATTACACCAAGTTCAGAACCCTATATAGTAGTTGGCGACAGCGCGCTAACACCAGAGCATAGAGATGCTTCAGCTATCTTGCGAGCCAATGAATTTATGGGCAGTTACACAAAAAAAACAGATGACGAGCTAAATCTTGGGCTTAATCCAGAGAAACCAATAACCAGAGAAGTTGCGAAATTGTACGTTGGTTACCTTGCCACTGTTGCTGATATTGACCCAAAATTTGTAGAAATTGCTATTCCTCCTTACAAAAGAAGTGATGTGAAGAAGTTCTTACCGTTACTTGAAGTGCTATCTGCAGACCCTGTAGACTCACCAGACGAACTTTAAGCTTTATTTTGACGACTAATCAGATGACGGTTGTCGCTACCCTGCTTTAGATATATAATTACCCCTAGGTAATTCCGCTAATGCTTGAAGGGTAGGCAAAATGAAAACAAGAGTCGCAATTAACGGATTTGGCCGCATAGGTCGAAATGCTTTTAAGATTGCTTTTGACCGAAGTGACATCGAGATTGTAGCTATAAATGACATAACTGATACGAAAACTTTAGCTTACTTATTGAAACACGATAGCAATTACGGTACATACAGTCACGAAGTTGGCCACGACGACACTAATCTAATTGTCGATGGTAAGCCGATTAAAATATTAGCCGAAAAAGATCCGGCCGCTTTGCCATGGAAAGATTTAGCCGTTGATATTGTAATCGAATCAACTGGATTTTTTGTCGATCCGGCAAAAGCTAAAGCTCATATTGATGCTGGTGCCAAGAAAGTGGTCCTTAGTGGTCCAGCCAAGGGTGATGGTGCGACGACAGTAGTGCTTGGCGTTAATGAGGATAAATTAGAGACCGCAGAAGATATAATCTCTAACGCTTCATGTACCACCAACTGTATTACGCCAGTGGCGGCTGTTATCGAGAATGCTTTTGGTATCGAGAAAGCCATGATGACGACCGTTCATAGTTATACTGCTAGTCAAAAACTGCAAGATGCACCTTCAAAAGATTTACGTGAAGGCCGCAACGCTGCTGAAAATATCGTGCCAACTACGACAGGCGCTTCCAAGGCCGCGGCTCTTGCTCTACCGGCATTGGCAGGTATATTTGGTGGTCTGAGCGTGCGTGTACCGACCCCAGTTGTGTCACTTAGCGATTTTGTCATCATCACTAAGCGCGACGTCACAGTTGAAGAAGTTAACGAAGTATTTAAAAAAGCTGCCAAAGAACCATTTTACCAAGGAATACTTGAAGTAACTGAAGAAGAACTTGTTTCGAGTGATTTTATTGGCAACAGTCATTCAGCCATCGTCGACTTAAACTTAACGGCCGTGGTTGCCGGTAATATGTTAAAAGTTGTCGCTTGGTACGACAACGAATGGGGCTACAGTAACCGATTAGTAGAAGTAGTTGCTGACACTGGCCGCATACTCAATAAAGGAAAATAAATGCATATCTATATAGGTGCTGATCATCGTGGCTTTGAACTAAAAAAAGTTATTAAAGACTTTTTGTTATCTCAAAACTATTCTGTCACTGATGTTGGCGACGAACGCATGGATCCTGATGATGATTATCCGCAGTTCGCTGGGCGATGCGCTACGGCTGTACTTGGCAGTAGCGACAAAGATGCTAGAGGCATTTTGATATGTAGTAGCGGTCAAGGAATGTGCATCTCTGCTAATCGCTATAAAGGTATAAGAGCCGCGCTTGGTCACGATGTAGAGGCAGCACGCTCATCTCGTAACGACGACGACACCAATGTATTGTGTTTGCCAGCTGAGCTTGCCGACAACCGTGCTTGGGAGGATATAGTTTTGGCATTCCTGGATACTCGTTTTGCGGCATCTGCCCGATTTATGCGACGAAATAAAGCCATGGATGAGCTAGGTAATTAAATGGCAGTCATATGCCCAACGGTTACGACTGATGATCCGCATGTATATCGCCAACAAGTAGAAAAGGTCGCGGCGTTCGCCAATCGTATCCATATCGACTTAGCTGACGGAATACTGGCGCCCATTAAGCTATTGTCTATAGATAAGTTGTGGATTCCAGATGATCTAATTGTCGACATTCATCTTATGTATCAAGATCCTGCTAGTGTGGTTGATAAAATAATCGAATTAAAGCCGAATCTATTAGTGTTTCACGCCGAGGCCGATGGAAACTTTGCTGAAATAGCCTCAAAATTGCAATCTGCAGGAGTAAAAGTTGGTCTAGCGCTTTTAGCATCTACAGAAGTTGATACCATTAAGGACGTCATAGGTTCCGTTGACCACGTGTTAGTTTTTAGCGGTAATCTTGGATATTTTGGAGGTACGGCTGATCTTGAACTTCTAGATAAGGTTAGTGACCTCAAGCAATTAAAGCCAGAGTTGGAAGTCGGTTGGGACGGTGGCATTAACGACTATAACGCAAAAGGTTTGACCCAAGGCGGAGTAGACGTACTAAACGTCGGTGGTTATATTCAAAAATCAGAGCATCCCGAAAAAGCTTATGCTACACTTATGGAGGCGATAAAGAAGTAGAATTGATGAAAATGACCCAAAAACTAACAATTACTGAACTAGAGACAATAGCTAATAATATTCGTATTGATATTATAAAGATGCTAGAACGTGCCGGCAGTGGCCATAGCGCTGGTCCGATGGATTTAGCAGACATTTTTACTGCTCTATATTTTGATATTTTAAAACACGATCCTAAGAAACCAGATTGGGATCAACGCGATATTTTATTACTAAGCAACGGACACTGTGTGCCAGTACTCTATGCCACTATGGCTCAGGCTGGATATTTTGAACGTGAAGAACTTATGACTTTGCGAAAATTTGGCTCTAGACTTCAAGGTCATCCTGAACGGAATCGTCTACCAGGCCTAGAGAATACTAGTGGTCCACTTGGTTGTGGTCTGAGTCAGGCCGCCGGTATGGCATTAGCTATGAGGATGAATCACCAGTTACATCGTTATATATATGTAGTTATGGGTGACGGCGAGCAGAACGAAGGCAATGTTTGGGAAGCCGCCATGTTGGTGTCTAAATATAAGCTCAATAATGTGATAGCTATAACTGACCGCAATAATATACAAATTGACGGTCCTACTGAGCTAGTTATGCCGTTAGAGGATCTAAGGGCTAAGTGGGAGGCCTTCGGCTGGCATGTTATAGAAATTGACGGCAACAATATTGAAGCCTTTATTGATGCAACGGCTATGGCGCGAGCAATAGTCGAGAAGCCGGTGATGATAATCGCGCATACTGTTGCTGGCAAGGGAGTTGATTTTATGGAGTATGACTTCCATTGGCATGGTACGGCCCCTAATGCCGAACAAGCTAAATTGGCGCTACACGAGCTACGGACACTTGGCGGTAAGATTAAATCGGAGCACCAATAATTATGACAAACTTACATCTTGTAGATAGTATGAAATTAAAAGACGTAGTTATTGAACCTATCAGAAAAGGTTTTGGCAGAGGTCTGCTAGAGGCCGGAAAGCGCAATGAAAATGTAGTTGCTGTTTGCGCCGATTTGACCGACTCGACTCAGATTAGTTTATTTGCAAAAGAATTTCCGGAAAGATTTGTTGAAGTTGGAATAGCCGAACAAAACCTCGTTACTGTTGGCTCAGGACTAGCAGCTCAAGGAAAAATTCCATTTGTTAGCAGTTACGCTGCATTTAGCCCTGGCCGTAATTGGGAGCAGATTCGTACGACTATATGCTTGAACGACCGCCCGGTGAAAATTGTTGGTTCACACGCTGGGCTATATACAGGTGCGGACGGCGCAACTCATCAAATGCTTGAAGACATCGCCTTAATGAGAGTATTGCCCAATATGGTAGTTATAGCTCCGGGTGATTCATTGGAAGCGGAAAAAGCCACGCTAGCCATGGCCGATGACAGCCGGCCTAACTATATTCGTTTATCGCGTGAGGCAACGCCAATTATGACAACCGCAAAATCTCCGTTCGAGATTGGGAAAGCTTATGTATACACTGGCGGTACAGACGTGACTATTATTAGTACCGGCACAATGACTTATCAAGCGATGTTGGCAGCCGAAATGTTGTTCAAGGACGGTATAGACGCTGAAGTTGTCCATGTGCCAACAATTAAGCCACTTGATAATGTAACTATTCTTGAGAGTGCTCGTAAAACCGGCTTAGTTATTACTGTTGAGGAGGCTCAGATTAACGGTGGTCTGGGTGGAGCAGTAGCAGAATTATTAGGCGAAGAATTGCCAACGCACATTAAACGACTTGGCATGAGAGATCATTTTGGTGAATCTGGTAAGCCAGAAGAATTATTTGAAAGCTTTGGCCTAACCGCTAAGCATATAGCGCTTGCCGCACACGAAATTAGCAGTAATAAGAAAGCTAGGAGTTAACATGTCACTAACTTTAGAACAAATGCAGGCCAATTGTGCTGCAGCCAGAGCTGCTATTGCCAGAGCGCGAGCAGAGCATTTTGCACTCGGTGCTTTCAATCTAGACAATCAAGAAACTCTAATTGCTGTAGTTAGGGCTGCCAAATCCAAGAACGCTCCAGTTCTCGTCGAGGTCAGCAAAGGAGAGGTTGATGCCCTTGGGTTAGATAATGTGCGTGACATGGTAGACAACTATAAGGCCGATATTGGCGTCGAAATGTACATAAATCTCGACCACTCTCCTACAGTAGAGGATGCCATTGCAGGCATAAACGCAGGATTCGAATTTATCCATATTGATATATCTCAATCTAATCACGATGCAACAGAAGAAGAAATTATCGCCAAAACAAAAGAAGTTGTAGAAGCAGCCAAAAAAACTGGCGCCTTAGTAGAAAGTGAGCCACATTATTTTGGTGGTGGATCAAATGTATTTACGGAAGCTTTCGATTACGAAGAAATTAAGAAAACGTTTAGTACTCCTGAAGATGCTAAATACTTTGTAGAAGCCACAGGTATCGATACCTACGCCGCAGCAATTGGGAATTTACACGGAAGCTATCCAGTCCCCAAGGTATTAGACCTAGAATTATTACAAAGGGTTCGTGATTCGATTGATTGCAATATTAGTTTGCACGGAGGAAGCGGCACCCCGGGGAATTATTTTGTCGATGCTGTTCGCATTGGAGTCACAAAAGTTAACATCAACTCTGATATGCGTCGTGCCTACCGCGATACTCTAGAGAAGGCACTTCACGATAATCCTACGGAATACGCCGTTGTTAAGCTTATGGATGGTGTGATTAAAGCAGTTCAGGCGGTAGTAGAAAGTAAGATTGATATGTTTAATTCGTCAGGTAAGGCGCAGATTAGTTAATATTTGGTAGTTTGAACCAGTTGTGGCACAATTAAGCTTAAGCAATATAAACGTGGGGGTGGAATGAGTGATAGCGGTCAACTAGATGTTTTAGCGATTGGTGACGTGGTTACTGATGCGTTTATTAAACTTCTTGATGACAGGGCTGTTACTTATGACAATGATCAAGGTAAATGGTTGGCTATGCCTTTTGCCACCAAGATACCATTTGACCACGCCACTATAATTGAGGGTGTAGGCAATGCCGCAAATGCCGCAGTTAGTTTTGCAAGACTTGGACTACGTAGTGGATTAGTATCAAATGTCGGCAGCGATCAGCACGGCAGAGATATGATTGCCGCACTACATAAGAGTAAGGTTGATGCCCGTTTTGTCCATATAAACAGCGGCAAGATTAGTAATTATCATTATGTTTTATGGTACAAAGAAGAGCGAACGATACTAATTAAGCATGAAGAATACGACTATCAGTGGCCAAGATTCCGCCCTGTTGATGTGCCAAAATGGATATATTTTAGCTCGATTAGCAAAAACGCCCTCGATACTTATCACGATCATGTTGCAGAGTGGCTAGACAATAACCCAGAAGTTAACCTGGCGTTTCAGCCTGGAACTTTCCAGTTAGAAGCTGGCGCTGAGCGTTTAGCAGCCTTGTATCGTCGCACTGCTATATTAGTGGTAAACCGCGAAGAAGCAGTCAAAATAAGTGGTGGAAATTATGACGATATTCATGACTTGTTTAATAAATTGCATGGAATCGGTCCACAGGTTGTAGTGATTACAGATGGGCCAGATGGTGCCTATGCGAGTGACGGTGAGAATAGATTTAAAATGCCATCTTATCCTGACCCTGCGCCGCCTTTTGAGCGAACTGGAGCCGGTGATGCGTTTGCTAGTACTTTTGTAGCTGCCATTATGAAAGGCAAGAGCTTAGAAGAAGCTATGCGCTGGGGGCCAATTAACTCGATGAGTGTTGTTCAGCAGGTTGGCGCGCAGAATGGTCTAATAACTGACGAAGAGTTAGAAGAGTTGTTATCTAGAGCTCCTGAGTGGTATCACCCAGAGCGCTTCTAGGTTATTGATTCATTTATGCATTGACCATTGATACATTAATTGACCCATTTGGCATGTGTTATTGTCGCTTCAATGCTAAATATATTTAATCTTGCTATTTCACTGAAGCCTCTAAACTGTTATGCTTATGCTAATATGTCGTGGGTTTTATCAGAATTATTAGAGGCTCCAGAGCCATTATTTAGTCAGACCGTGCATGAGCTAGAACTGGCTAGTGGTTCTCGTGGCATTGATGTTAAATTGTCAACAGAACTTGACCAAAACTATCAGCTAAAAGCGCGTGAACTAGGTTTAGACCAGCATGACACCCACGGTCAAGAGCTGTACCATGCCTTGCAGGCTTTAACAGAAAAACATGACTTATTTCTGGCTCGTTCACTAGGTATAAAGGATCCCCATAACGTAGCTGAGACTTTGACAAAGATTAAGGCAAAAGTAGACAAGCTTGATATACCGATGACATGTTGGGCAATTAAGCACAGCGTTGCCAAGAAGTTATTAAAACAAACTCCCCCTAAAAAAGTTATGAAGCTTCTTGGATATCGTTCGGTCGATTCCATGCTAAAAAGAGAGAATATTGATGAGCTGTTTGGTTCTCTTAGATTTGTAGAAAGTAGTCAGTGGCTAATAAGATTCGTTAAAACTTATAAAAAGTTACAACCTCAAGATTTTGAGACTAGAAAGATCAAAATTATAGAATTGCCAGAGAAGCGTTGGGGTATAAAAGCTAGCGAATATGTTAGTAGTAAGAGGCTTAACATTACTCATCTTAAGGAAATGGGGGTAGTTGTGCTGTTGCCTATGCCAGTTTCGAAGTTGCGAGGCGTTTGTCTTGCTGTTCTGCTACTAACTCTGCATTACATTGATGAGATCAGGACGTATAGCGCACTATTTAAGCTGGAGCAAGTTCGGCCAGACTTTGCCGCTAATCTGATCAATACACTTATTAATGATCCTAGTGACTCATTTTCTTTGCTTGGTAGACCAGTACACTGGCGAATCCTAAAGAAGCATTTCGGTAGAAGCAGGGTTGGTTATTTACCAGAAGTATTTGAACCTCACATTCAGGTCGATGATATGCTTTGGCGCAGAGCAGAAGAAGTGTTGTATAAGATTGAGCCGGCTCTTAAATTTTGGGAATCAATGGAATTTTCTGGTGTAAGTTATGGTGGCAAGCCAGTATCTTTTAATCTTATGGATAACGCAGTCAACTATTGCAACAATCTTGATTACTCGGAACGGGTGACGCATCATCTTCAAAATAGTTTGTGGAATGAGTTGTTGACAAGATATATAAGCCACAAAGACCTCGAAGATATGCTGCTTCAACAGTTGGATCAAGGCCAGACAAAATACGGAATACTAACCAGTTTAAACGGGGGTAAGATATGAATTATACGATATGTGTATCAGGTGCAGCGGGTGGCGATACTGTAGAAACTTCAAGTAAATTAGCAGAAAGAATCGGCACGGCTATCGCCAAGTCGGGTCACATAACAACTACTGGCGCTACTGTTGGATTACCTTATTTCGCGGCCAGAGCAGCAACAAAAGCTGGTGGCATGAGCATAGGATTCTCTCCAGCAGCCTCTTTAAGAGAGCACATTTATAAATACCGGTTACCAATTGGGATATATGATTTTGTTAACTTCACGGGTATGCATTATGTAGGTCGTGATGTTTTATTGGTGCAATCCAGTGACGCAATTATTACCGTTGGGGGTAGATTCGGCAGTCTTCATGAGTTCACTACGGCCCTAGAGTCCAATATGCCGTGTGGAGTGTTGCTAGGAAGTGGCGGAACTGCAGATTTGATACCGGGCTTACTCGAGAAATTAGAGCATGCTCATAAAGAGTTGATAGTAATGGACGAGAATCCCGAAAAGTTAGTCGCCAAGATAGTCAAAATGCTAGACAAGGACCATAAGGACATAGATACCGACAGCTTGGCATCGCATTGGTACTTGGACGGAAACGACGGCCATATAACACGTAAAGCTCATAACAAAGCCGGTTGATTGGTGTTGCTGTTATCAAGTTAAGATAGTTGCCCTCACCCTGTTATAATAGGTGGGTGAATAAATTTGAACTAAAGTCTGACTATAAACCTACTGGCGACCAACCATCGGCTATTGCACAGCTAACGGCCGGTCTGGCTAAGGGCGATAAAGAACAAGTGCTTTTGGGTGTGACGGGGTCTGGCAAGACCTTTACCATGGCCAATATCATACAAAATGTTCAGAAGCCGACTCTAATTCTTAGCCACAACAAAACTCTTGCAGCTCAGCTTTATGGTGAGTTTAAAAAGTTCTTTCCCAATAATCCGGTACATTATTTTGTAAGTTACTTTGATTACTACCAGCCAGAGGCATACATTGCTAGGTCTGACACTTATATCGAAAAAGACTCACAGATTAACGAAGAGATTGACCGACTAAGGCACGCTGCGACCGATTCGTTGCTATCAAGAAGTGACGTAATTATTGTTGCCAGCGTAAGTTGTATTTATGGTATTGGGTCGGTGGAGGACTACGGTAATCTAGCAATTGAAGTAAAAAAAGGTGAACGCCGAGTTCGCGATAAATTCTTACGTCAATTAACCGATATTCAGTATCAACGTAATGATATAGATTTTCATCGTGGAACATTTCGTGTTCATGGTGATGTTGTCGATATTTTTCCTGCTGGTGAAGAGCTAGCTTATAGAGTTGACTTTTTTGGTGACGATGTTGAGCGAATAACAAAAATCGACCCCTTGACTGGAGAAATTCTAGGCGACCTTAAGGATTTTAAAATTTTCCCGAGCTCACACTATGTTACTCCTTACGACAAGCTAAAGGGCGCTATTATAAATATAGAGGCCGAACTTAAACAGCGGTTAGCATTGTTTAAAAAGAATGGTCAACTACTGGAGGCGCAACGACTTGAGCAGCGTACTAGATTTGATATTGAGATGATGGCAGAAACTGGGTTTGTTAAGGGTATCGAAAACTACAGTCGCTATTTGACTAACCGTGAGCCAGGTGAGCAGCCGGCGACTCTGCTAGATTATTTTCCTGATGATTATTTGATGTTTATCGACGAATCACACATGACCTTGCCTCAAGTTCGCGGTATGTATAACGGTGATCGCGCCCGTAAGGAAGTACTGGTTGACTATGGATTTCGATTGCCAAGCGCATTAGACAATAGGCCTCTGACATTTACAGAATTCGATAAACATATCAACAAAGTTATTTATGTGAGTGCTACTCCGGCCGAATACGAACTTAGTCGTAGTCCAGAGCCAGCCCAGCAAGTTATTCGACCTACTGGATTATTGGACCCAATAATTGAGCTCAGACCGATTGAAGGTCAAATCGACGATTTAATAGGCGAAATCAGAAAGACAATCGCTAAGCGTCAGAGAGTATTGATCACTACCCTCACCAAAAGAATGTCGGAAGATTTAACTGATTACCTCAAGGAAATAAATATCAAAGTCACTTATCTTCATAGCGATGTCGAGACCCTGGAGAGAACTGATATATTGCGAGATTTACGGCTGGGTATCTACGATGTGGTAGTTGGCATTAATCTGTTACGCGAAGGGTTGGATCTGCCTGAAGTTAGCTTAGTTGCGATATTGGACGCTGATAAAGAAGGGTTCCTAAGAAGTGAGCAGGCTCTTGTGCAAACAATTGGTAGAGCTGCTAGACACGAAGAAGGTCGAGTAATTATGTATGCCGATCGCATAACTGGCAGCATGAAACGCGCCATGGACGAGACTTCGCGGCGCCGTAAAATTCAACAAGAACATAACAAGGCTAACGGACTTAAGCCGGTTGGTATTTCTAGGACAATAGAAAAGGGTATGCGACCGGAATTAACCGAAGAAGCCAAGTCGATTAAGCTGAATCTAAATAAAATTCCTAAAGACGAATACAAGCATATTATCAAAGATTTGACGGCCCAGATGGATATGGCGGCCCTAAATCTTCAGTTTGAAACTGCAGCTGAACTGCGCGATATGATTTCTGACGTTAAGAAGCGTCTAGACTCGGGCAAGTAACTTGCTAGTTTAGTAGAATAGTTGTATAATATATTCATTATGAGCGAATATACGGTTGACTCACAGTCCAGCAACAACCCAGAACTAACCTATAAAGGACAGCAATTTTCTAGCGATACTGGTCGTTTGTTATTAAAGGTGTCTATGGAGCTTGGGATAATTTCTGATCCAGAGATGGGCGAAGAATTTATAGAAAACGGCCTAGAGTCACTTAGTAAAACTATGTCAGAATGCCAGTATGTCGCACCCCTAGTTAGCGTGCCGGTAAAACCTGAAACATTATATGAACATATTCGAGGCTACCACGATACACATGCTCAGGATAGGCAGCCTAATATTATCGGTAGATTGTGGAATGACAATCCAGAATATGAAGAAGTTATGGGTGGATATAGCCCCAGGTCTTACGGAACGAAGGAATTAAATCTGCGTTCAATTAAAGACGATGAAGTTATGGATAAACCTCAAGTAAGAGGCATGTTACTTGGAGCTAAAAATAACAATGGCGAAGACGGCTTGCATTTTACAGACAGAGATTTGGCCGGTCAACGCTTTGAAGCCGAACGTTTGGAATATCAGTTTAGTTTAGGATATCCAGACCAACAGCTTCGGATAGCAAATGTCACAGATGTTATATTTTTAGCTGCGATGCACCGCGAACAAGGAAGCTCTTTATTTTCGAATGGGACTACAAGCTTCCCCCAAATGCCAACTAAGCTATATAGTAAATTGAATTTCGTAGGCTCGGCCAATGAATTCCTAGCAGATATATCGCTGAGTCGCTGGAATGGCAAGGCTAGTAAAAAAGTTGGCACGAGACTCACGGTAGGTCCTAGTCCCGACCAAGAACCTTTTCAAGAATAGGCTCTCTCCTAGTTATAAAATAAAACCGTAATTACCTCTGTTGCTCGCGCGCTATGTTCTGCTATACTAAATCCAATATGGCAAAACTAACACGCGATGATGTCTTGAAATTGGCTGGATTAGCCAAACTTGAACTATCTGAAGACGAAGTAGATAAGTTTACTCTAGAAATAAGCGAGATACTTGGCTATATCGAGCAACTACAGGCCGTAGATGTAGAAGGTCTAGAACCAACCTATCAGCTGACAGGTCTTAGCAATGTTATGCGTCCAGACGAAATTGTTGATTATAAGATAGAACGCTCAGAACTCATGAAGAATTTACCCGCCGAAGAAGACGGTCAGATTAAAGTAAAGCGAGTTTTAGCATGAGCCAGTGGCCATCTGTTAAGGACTTAGCAAGTGACGTTAACTCTGGTCGAGTCTCGGCCTCTGAGCAAGTAGAAAAAGCCTTAAAAACTATCGAAGAAAAGAAAGAATTCAATGCGATAATAGCTACTCTGGCAGACCGTGCTCGCCAAAGAGCTAAGACGATTGACGATAGAATTAAGGGCGGTGAAAATGTCGGTAGACTCGCTGGTGTGCCATTTATAGCCAAAGACAACTTTTTGACATTTGGGGCTGAAACAACAGCCGCAAGTAATATTCTCAAAGGATTTGAAGCACCTTATCAAGCCACTGCTATCGAAAGATTAGAGGCAGAGGGCGCTATTTGCGTAGCGAAAGCTAACTTAGATGCCTTTGCTCACGGATCAAGCACCGAGAATAGTGACTTCTTTACGACATTAAACCCACATGACAAATCTAAGGTTCCTGGCGGTTCATCTGGAGGTTCTACGGCATCTGTAGTTCTAGATATGGCTCCTTTTGCTCTTGGTACCGATACTGGCGGTTCGATTCGTCTGCCAGCATCATTCTGCGGTGCCGTTGGCTATAAGCCTACCTACGGTCTTGTATCGCGATCTGGGGTTGTGGCTATGGCCAGTAGCACTGACGTAATTGGGCCACTAACTAGGACTGTCGCAGATTCCGCCTTAGTTTTAGATATTATGGCCGGAACGGATGAGCTAGACAGTACATCTATCGTAAAAGATAAATTAGGGTACGAATTATCGCCTACAGTAGCAAATCTAAAGGGTCAGAAAATCGGCGTGATTAGCGAGTATATGAGCGAAGGTTTGGAGCCAGAAGTTAAGGACAGTATAAATAAGGCGATAGAAGCCTTAAAGCAGGCTGGGGCAGAGATAGTAGACGTCAGCTTGCCGTCGTTGCCACTAGCTCTAGCGGTTTACTATGTAATATGTCCGGCAGAAGTTAGTAGCAACTTGAGTCGTTATGACGGGCAGCGTTATGGATTTAGCAAGCAAGACACTACTAATCTAGATGATATTTATAAGCAAACTCGTTCAATAGGTTTCGGTAACGAAGCTAAAAGACGAATTATGATTGGTACATATGTGCTAAGTAGTGGATTTTATGATGCATACTACAAGAAAGCTCAAATCGTTAGAACAAAATTAGTAAAAGAATTTGAAGACGCATTTAAAAAAGTAGACTTCTTAATAGGGCCAACCGCCCCAACAACTGCTTTTGGTGTAGGCGAGAATATCGCTGATCCGTTAAAGATGTATCTAACTGATATTATGACCGTTGCCGTAAACTTAGTAGGCGTACCAGCTATTAGCGTACCTTGCCCGGTGAGCGACAAAATGCCAATTGGATTACAGATTATTGCCGCGCAGCATCAAGACAGAAAATTATTAGAAATAGCGCAATTAACAGAAAGTATTTTGAAATGAACCATCTATTAATAGCGACCGTAAGCTCCATCGCTACTTTATTATTAGCTTTATTGATATTCTCAGGATTGCGCCGCAAATCTAATAGACGGAAATACACCGAAAGATGGCAAGATTTGCAGCGTTATTGTGCTAGTAAGGAAACTTGGCCTCTAGCCATTATTACGGCAGACAAGTTATTAGACGAAGCACTAAGAAACCATCGCATAAAGGGCAAAAGTACTGGCGAGCGATTAGTTGCTGCTCAGCATAAAATTACCGACAATGACGCTGTCTGGTATTCTCATAATCTTGCCAAAAAACTAATAGCAGAAACAACCGTACGACTTAATCAAGCTGATGTTAAGAAGTCATTAGTCGGGTTTAGGCAGGCGCTGAAAGATTTAGGAGTTGTAGTGTGAGTCAGTCTAGTAAGACCTATACCCCGACTATCGGCATAGAATGTCATGTCCAGTTAAGCACAAAGACAAAATTGTTTGCTGCTGTCGGTAACGACGCTAGAGATTCTCAGCCGAATACTTTGATCAGTCATATTTGCCTTGGAATGCCAGGAGCCCTGCCTGTCCTAAATGCAAAAGCTGTCGAACTTGGTGCTAGGGCGGCATTTGCATTAAACACGACTCCAGCAGTATTCAGTAAGTTCGACAGGAAGCACTATTTTTACCCTGATTTACCAAAAGGTTACCAGATTACACAATTTGAGCAACCCATAGTGCTTGGTGGTTATGTAGAAATTGAAAGTGAAGGCCTAAAAAAGAAGATTGGTATTACCCGGGCTCACTTAGAAGAAGATGCTGGTAAAAGCACTCATCCAGCCGGTAAAGACTATAGTCTTGTAGATTTAAACCGTGCTGGTACGCCGCTACTAGAGATAGTCTCAGAACCAGACATTAAGTCTGCGGCAGATGCTAAGGCTTATGCACGAGAATTATATTTGATTGTTAAGTATGCAGGTATTTCCGATGCAGATTTGTATCATGGTAATATGCGTTTTGACGTTAACGTTTCAGTTAGTAGTGATCCTAACGTATTAGGTACTCGCACAGAGTCAAAGAACTTAAACTCGTTTAAGAGCGTAGAAAAAGCGGCAGAATACGAGATTAAACGTCAAATAGAGTTGCTTGAAAAAGGTGAAGCAATTATACAAGAGACTCGTGGTTGGGATGATGCCAAACAGAGAACATTTTCGCAGCGTGGCAAAGAGCAGGCCCACGATTATCGCTATATGCCAGAACCGGATGTTCCGCCAATAATTCTATCTGAAGAGTTTATTAATGAAATAAAGTCATCGCTGCCTGTAATGCCCGACGAATGGCGTAATCGTTTATTTTCGTTAGGATTGAGCCGAAGTCAAATAGACACGCTCTTGGAAGCAGAAATTGATAACGAAGCCGTAGGCTATCTGCCTATAATTGAAGATAATTTAGATAATCCAGATGTTGCTAAGTTTATCGCTAATTATTTTGTAAACATTGAGATACCTATGCGTCATGACGGTAGTGTAAGTGATAAGCTTGATAACCATGCCCGATCAACTATATATATTGCGATCGACAAACTAATTCAAGAAAACAAGCTTAGCTCTACCAATGCCAAGGCCTTACTTACGCAACTACTTAAAGAAGGCTTAAGTCCTACAGATATTGAAGGATATGCAGGCGAGCAAGGTTATATACAAGAATCCGACAGTAGCGAAATTGAAAAGATTGTAGAAGCAGTTATTGCTGAGTTTCCTGACGCCGCCAATGATGTCAAGAACGGTGAAATGAAGGCGATAGGCTTCTTGACTGGTCAAGTTATGAAGAAGTCTCTAGGCAAGGCTAATCCAGGAATGGCACAAGAATTAATTCGTAAAAAACTAGCGTAAGTTGTTTGGAATAAGTTACAATCAGCCTATGAATAATAAACCCGTACGAAAAGCCGTTATCGCAGCCGCTGGATTTGGTACTAGATTCTTGCCACAAACTAAGGCAATGCCCAAGGAAATGTTGCCGCTTATCGACAAGCCAATTATTCAGTATATCGTAGAAGATTTAGTCGCAGCAGGCATCAAAGACATTATTATAGTAACTGGTTATAGTAAAAGAAACATAGAAGACCACTTCGATACGCCAAACGAAGATTTATTGAACAATTTGAGGGCTGGCGGAGAGTCAAAGGCGCACTTGATTGCAGAAATTGAAAGAATAGCTGATATGGCTAACTTTGCCTATGTTAGACAGAAAGGGCCTTATGGCACGGCTACACCATTAATGAATGTGGCGCACTTGGTTGGTGACGAGCCTTTCATATATACCTATGCAGACGATTTATTTGTTTCTCAACCCAATGCTTTTCAACAAATGATCGAACTATACAATGAATTTGGATCCAGTATCCTCCCTTGTATTAGAATCGAGGACGATCGTGACTATGGTCGTTATGGCGTGGTGTCTGGTGATAATGTGCGCGAGGATGTGCTAAAGATAAATAACATAATTGAAAAGCCAGGCAAAGATAATGCGCCGTCAAATTTTGCTAGCGTGGCTGGATATTTATTAACACCCGATGTATTCGATTATCTGGATAAGGGTCGCGATGAATTACCGGAGGGTAAAGAGTTCTATCTGACCGATGACATCATCAAACCTATGTTAACAGACGGAAAAGCTTTTTATGCTTGTGAGATCAAAGATAGCGTTCGCTACGATACTGGAAACAAGCTAGATTATCTAAAAGCTGTTGTTGATTTTGCATTAATGCGAGACGACATTAAAGATGAGTTTAGGCAATTCCTCAAGCAAAAATCAAACGAATAGTGATTGCTTTTGCTAACTGATGTATAATTAAGTCACAAATGAACACAGACGAAAGATTCCTAGTAATCCTACTTTCTCTAGCACTTGCTACCTTCCTGGTACTGGGCATAGTGGCAGTAATAAAAACGATTCAAATATTAGACAATGTCCGGAAAATAACCGAGAAGGCTGAAGAATTTGCCGAGAAAGCAGAAGCAGTTGGTGACTTCTTGCATAAAACCGCTGGTCCTGCCGTTTTAATTAAGACACTAGGCAAGATGGCCAGATCATATACCGACAAAAAATAAGACAATTTAAAGGGGTAATATTGTGAAGAAAAAAACAGAAAAAATAGCTATCGGTACAGCTGTAGCAGCGGCAGTAGGTTATTTGGCTGGAATTCTAACAGCTCCAAAAACTGGAAAGAATTTACGAAAAACAATTCACAACACGGCATCTAAAACACGATCTGAAACAGAGCGAAAACTCAAGTCAATGCATAGTGAAGTTAACGACCTTATTGTTACTGGTAACGAAACTCGAGATAAGCTTCAGGATAAGACGGACGATAAATTAGCGGCACTTCTAGTGACTGCTAACACCGCCAAAGATAAGGCTCGTGAAATGATTTCTGCGCTACACGAAGGTGGTGCAGCTGACGAAGAGCTACAAGTAGCAATAAATGACGTTAACAAGGCTATTGATCATCTTAAGAAGTATTTAACAAATGATAAAAAAACTAAAAAAACAAGCAAGTAGAACCGACAAGGAGTATGAGACTCTAGGTCGAATGCTAGTGAGCTTCTACGAGAGTAACTATATTAGTCACAAAAAAGCTTATAAAGTTAGTTTTGTTAAAGGAATTTTTACTGGACTTGGCACGGTAATCGGCGCCACTATAGTAGTATCTATACTTATTTTTGTGCTTTCCTTCTTTAAGCAAATCCCTTTAATTGGCCATTTCGCGGATAAAGTTAGATCTTCAATAGAAGTTACCCGCTAACTCTGTTGTAATTATCGCTTTCACTGACTTAGCAGGGGCAGAGGTCGGCAAAGTCAGTTACAATAGATGTACATATATTTATAAAATCAGGATTAAGTATGGCCAAAGATTTAACTCCGGCAAATTTCGTACATCTACATAATCATACCCAATATAGCTTGCTGGACGGACTTACGAAAATCCCGGCATTGATTGATTATGTTAACGAGATGGGTATGAAAGCTGTTGCTATTACAGATCATGGAACTTTGTCGGGAGCTATTGAATTTTATAAGACGGCCAAGGCCGGTGATGTTAAGCCAATTATCGGTATGGAAACTTATGTCGCTCCAAGGGGTCATACAGACAGGGATCCTAGCAAAGATAAGACACCTTTTCACTTAATCGTTTTGGCGATGAATAATCAGGGTTATCAAAATTTAATGCGTTTAAGTACGACTGCAAATTTAGATGGGTTTTATTACAAGCCTAGAGTTGATCATGATTTATTAGAAAAATATAACGAAGGACTGATCATCCTTAGTGGATGTATTGGTGGAGAGATTGGGGATGCCCTAAGACAAGGCCAGTATGACAAGGCCGTGACTGTAGCCACTTGGTATAAATCAATATTTGGTGACAGATATTATTTTGAAGTACAAGATCATGGGCATCTGAAGCATCCTGCTCGATGGGCTGAGCAAACTGCTGTGAATGATCAAATATTCAAATTGTCAGCAGAATTAGATATTCCAGTTGTTGTAACTAGCGATGCTCATTACCTAAGACATGAAGACCAGGAAGCGCACGAAATATTATTGTGTGTTCAGACTGGTTCTTTTTTGAGCGATGAAAAGCGAATGAGCTTAAAAGAGTTTGAGCTTCATGTTACTGAGCCCGAAGAGATAATCAAAAGATGGGGCGCAGATCATCCGGACGTGATAACGAATACACGCGATATTGCCGATAGATGCGATGTAGAGTTGAAGCTGGGTGAATACCTTATTCCAAAATTTTCTGTTCCGGAAGGTGAGTCAGAAAAAAGCTATCTCGATAAACTCACTTTCTCGGGGTTATTGAAACGCTACAATAATGTAGACGCAAAAGCTTCTGAAAAGATGACTATTCAGTCTATGAAGGATGTGCTGCCGCCAGAAGTTGTTGTTCGAGCAGATTATGAGCTTGGAACTATTGATAGGATGGGATTTAACGGATATTTTTTGATCGTTCAGGATTTTATTAATTGGGGTAAGAACGAAGGAATTATTTTTGGCCCAGGTAGAGGTAGTGGCGCAGGATCGATTGTTGCTTTTGCGCTTAGGATTACTGAACTTGATCCGCTTAAGTATGAACTATTGTTCGAGCGTTTTCTTAATCCAGATCGTATTTCCATGCCCGACTTCGATATTGATATACAGGATTCGCGCCGCGAAGAAGTTATCCAGTATTGTGTAAGAAAATACGGTAAAGAACGAGTGGCAAATATTGTCACATTTGGAAAAATGGCGGCACGAAACGCCGTACGAGATGTGTCTAGGGTTTTACAAGTTCCATATGCAGAGGCAGATCGTCTTGCAAAAATGATTCCTCCGCCAGTTCAGGGCAGACACATTCCACTATCAAAATCTATAGTAGATGACCCAGATTTAAAGAGAGAATATGAAGCCAGTGATCTTACGAAGAGAGTATTTGATTTAGCGATTAGACTAGAAGGTACAATTAGATCTCACGGCGTGCACGCAGCAGGAGTAGTAATTGCGCCAGACGATATAGTTAAGTTTGCGCCTTTGGAGATGGCCCAGAAGGGCGTAGTGTCTACGCAGTATTCTATGGGTCCTGTTGAAGAATTAGGATTATTGAAGATGGACTTTTTGGGGCTCTCAAACTTAACTACGATCAAGAACGCTTTGAGAATTATTAAGAAAGTTTACAAAAAAGACATCGATATCAATACTCTGCCTTTGGATGATGCGGCAACTTATAAATTACTTGCCAAAGGTGATACTACTGGAGTATTTCAGCTTGAATCTGCTGGCATGAAGAGGTATTTGAAAGATCTTAAGCCGACGGTATTTGATGATATTGTGGCTATGGGCGCATTGTATCGTCCTGGACCGATGCAATGGATTGAGGATTTTATCGCTAGAAAACACGGGTTAAGAGAAATTGAATATCTTCACCCTGCAATGGAGCCGGCATTGAAGCCAACTTACGGCATTATTGTTTATCAAGAGCAGGTGATGCAAATTAGCCGTGAAATGTGTGGCTTTACAGGCGGCCAGTCTGATACTCTCAGAAAAGCTATTGGTAAGAAGAAGCCTGAAGAAATGGCTAAGATGAAGGCTGCATTTATTGATGGAGCTATAAAAACAGTAGGCGCTAATCCGCAAGTCATGGAAAAATTTTGGGGACAGCTTGAAGCATTCGCAGCCTACGCCTTTCCTAAAGCGCACGCCGCTTGCTACGCCCTAACTTCCTATCATACGGCCTATTTGAAGGCTCATTATCCTGCGGCGTTTATGGCAGCTCTAATGACAAGTGATTTTGACGATACAGACAGATTAAGTATTGAAATAAGTGAATGTAAGCACATGGGCCTAGAAGTATTGGCGCCAGATGTCAACCAGTCTTTTGGAGAGTTCGCAGTAGTACCTGGCGAAACGGTAAAGCAGGGTCAAATTCGTTTCGGGATGAACGCTGTTAAAAACGTAGGTTCTGGAGCTGTCGAAGACATTATCTTAGCTAGAGACATTGACGGTAAATTCTCAAGTCTAGAAGACTTTTTGGCAAAAGTAAATTCTAAAGTTGTAAATCGTAAAACTATGGAAAGTTTGATTAAGTCGGGTGCCTTTTCTAGTTTTGAAACTAGGGGAGTTCTGCTTAATAATCTCGACACCATATTAGCTTATTCTTCACGTCTACATAAAGAGAAGAATAGTGGTCAGACGGATTTGTTCGGAAATCAATTGGACAGTGAGGTTTCTACGCCTAAACTTGCGTTAGATAATATGGACATAACTTATACCAGCCGTGATGAATTGCAATGGGAAAGAGATCTGCTTGGCCTATATTTATCGCAACATCCTCTAGAGCAATTTACAGTTTTTCTTGACGAACAAACCGTACCTCTCGCTAGTATTAAGCCCGAGCATGACGGTAAATTAGTTACTATTGGCGGGATAATTATGGAGTTTAGAGAAATCTCTACCAAAAATGGTCAAAAAATGGCGTTTGTTAAAATTGCCGACCAAAATACAGAGTGTGAATTAGTTTTATTCCCATCAATATATCAAAAGACTATTGGTATCTGGCAGCGCGATCATATTGTGCTTGTTAAGGGTAAGGTCAACGGCAAGGACCGAGAGGGCAATATTCATTCCGATCTTAAAATTCTAGTCGATGACGCCAGAGAAGTGACTATAGAACAAGCTATTGCATATGAAACTACTGGCAAGAAGCAAAGAGTACTAAAAACGCCTTCACCAGCAAAAGTTAAGAACACGGCCACATCAAATGATTCTAAGAATCAAAGACTATATATCAGGATAAAAAATTCAGAAGATAGTGCGACATTATCGAAGCTAAAGAGTTTAATAGACGAGAACGCTGGCGAGACAGAAGTCGTATTAGTATTGGGCGAAGAATCAAACAAACAAATCATAAAGCTACCACTAAAGATTGGTATTAAAGATAAAGTCACAGAAAGTTTAAATAATTTAGTAGGTGCAGAGAACGTAAAGATTAACTAGGTTGTGATAAAAATCTAGCGAATATGTCCAGCTGTTTGACTGACTATCAAACATAGACCGATAAGACTAATTAGGGTAATGTCCAAGAGCATATGAGAGGCGACGTACTTTTCGCCTTTTCTTATCATTTTGTGAATTTTTACTCCGTGTCTTGAGACAAGTGTGAATATTGCTAAAATGGACACTATTATTGCGACGGTTGTAAGTATCGGCATCTTACCATTCGTAACTGTTGTCAGGCGTGAAACTTTGATTGTACTAGGCTCGATAAGAGGCTTAGCGTCAGTGTTGGGAGAAATAACAGCCACTGGTTCTGCTGCTATTTTTGGTGTTGAGGTAGGATTAGCTACAGCCGTTGCTGTTGGTGTGCTCTTTACGACTGGCGGTGGAGTCACGACTGGCGAAACTATTGGTGTTATTGGCGCCAATGGCATGCCATATTCAGCAACAACCACTGTCTCATTGCCGTTATTAACGAAATCGCTGGAATTTGCAAAGCCGAATCCTACTTCTTGAAACGAGCTATTGAGTAAATTCTCACGGTGAGATGGGCTATTCATCCATCCGGTTATAGTGTCGCTACTTGTCATGAATCCGAAAGCTAGATTTTCGCCTGCTTTGAAGTAAGCATAGCCTGCGTTGTCAAAAAATGCCCACGGTTCAACACCATCTGGTGTGTTATGAGACCAGTAATTTCTGGTTACCATATCGTTAGCTTTTGCCTGGGCGGCTTGGTTTAATTTGGCGTTAATTGTAAGTGCGCTTAGTCCATTTAAAGAGCGTTGCTGATTCGTTTGCAACAATAAACTATCCGATCCTATGTTGGTCGCGTATGCTAGCACGCCTTTTTTAGCATGGGGCTGCCACATGCTCGTAAAGACTATTCCGGTAACTAATATCAATATAAGGGGAACGTAAGGTAAATAGACGTTAAGGAATTTTTTTGTATGTTTTTGATGCTTACCGTGACGCTTTTGGCTATGTGCGCTGCGGTTATTCGTTGCTGCCATATATCTAGTATAGAGCGGTATGACAATTTTACAAAGTAGTCTTAGTGCTATAGCTTATCTGGGTTACGTATTTTCCATCGTAGCTGATAAAGGGCTATTGCGGCGGCTTGTGTGACGTTCAATGACTCTTTCTTTCCTAGCATCGGTATCTCAAGTATTAGATCGCAAAGTTTCAGTATTTTTGCATCGATTCCTTCGACTTCTCTACCTAGTATTAGTGCAATATCTTGATTATCGGTATAGTCGGTGATCGAAATAGAGTCATCTGATTGCTCAAGTGCAGCAACTAGATAATTATCTGATTTTAGACTTTTAACTAGTGAATCTAAATCTTCAACGTACTCCCAATCTACAAAATCTTCGGCTCCTAAAGAGGTTTTGACTATTTGCTTGTGTATTTTGCTAGCAATATGTGGCAGTCTAATGTCGTTTTTTGATATTGGATAAGGCGTATAGCCTGTAAAGTATATTTTGTGTACTCCTAAGCCGTCAGCGGTACGGATTAAAGAGCCAACATTATGTGCACTCCGTAGATCATGGGCAATAACAATAATTTTTGACATCAAGCACAGTATGGACAAATCTTAAGAAAGTGGCAAATTAAAAGGCGAATTGCTACATTATTTGGCTGTAAATAACCAACTAATCATATATACTTATGCTTATGTCACATGATATTCGACAAGACGAAGAACTGTCTACAGCTAGGCGTGCCAAAGTTCTAGGCATGGACTACTTCGATACCTACAAGAACAAAAGGCCTCTATTCAAACAAGTGCTGGCCGTTGGAGATATCAGGAAGTACCGCGTCGTGCCTCTATTCGCAGACGAACACAACATTCTATTTGGCTTAACTACTACGACTTCTCAACAGACTATTAACGGCTTGACGCAGCATTTTCAAGACCAGCGAGTTGAGTATACTCTCATATCTGATACGGGCTTCAATGACTTTATGTTGCTGTACGACCCACCTAGGCAAATTATTTATCAAGATATTGAAGTAGCATCAGCCGGAAATTCTGAACTACTCAAAAAGGTATCTGCAATACTCGAACAGATTAAGGCCGATGACATGTTGGCTTATTTAGTTCAACAGGCTCACCGCCTCAATGCATCAGATATCCACTTTGAGAATCAGTCCAAATTTGCCAGAATCCGTTTTCGTATTGATGGAGTGCTGCATCCAATAGCGCAAATCAGCTTCGCTAAGGCTCATATTCTGATATCAGCCATCGCCAGTGGAGCAAACGTCTCGACTGCTTCATTAGATGCGCAGCAGGGGCATATCGCAGAGAACACGAAAATGGCGGACGGCACTCAAGTTAGTATCAACTTGCGTGTCGAGACCGTACCAGCTATTAACGGCATGGATATTGTCATGCGTTTATTCAACATGGACCAGAGCATGTACAACCTAGACAGATTGGGTCTATCTGACAAAGAAAGAAAAGTAGTAGAAGATATTATAGCTAAGCCGAGCGGTCTAGTCATGGTTGTCGGGCCTACAGGTTCTGGTAAGACTACGACTTTATATTCGATACTTCAAACTTTGAACACAGACGAAAATAAGATTATAACCATTGAAGATCCTGTTGAGTATCAGTTCGAAGGTGTTACTCAGATATCAGTAAATAATACACCTGAGCATAAAACTAGCTTTGCTGATCAACTTAGAGCTGTATTGAGGCTTGATCCAGATGTCGTGATGGTTGGAGAGATTCGAGATAACGATACAGCCAAAACTGCTCTGCAAGCTGCGTTAACGGGACACCTTGTGTTGTCTACTTTTCACGCTAGTTCAGCTTCGGCTGCGATAACACGTATTATGGATATTATTGGCGAGAATCCACTATTTCTATCTGCTATTCGTTTAGTTATGGCACAGCGGCTTGTTAGGCGCCTAGATGATGCCATTAAACAGCCTTATAAGCCTGACGAAAAGACCATGCATATAATTAAACAAGTAGTTGACGGACTTCCTGCTTCTGTCGAAAAGCCAAGTTTGGAAAATCTGCAACTTTATAAACCGGGCGTATCAGAAGAGAATCCTTACGGCTATAAAGGCCAGCTGGCCTTGCGCGAACAATTCATAATGAGTGGACCAGTATATGAACTCTTACAAAAGAGTCAAAAGTTAACAACGCAAGATATTGAGGCTTCGGCTATAGAGAGCGGGATGACAACAATGTTGCAAGAGGGTGTTCTTAAGGCCATTAAGGGCGAAACTACACTAGAAGAAGTTTATCGAGTCGTAGGGTAACTTTAGTTATGTGTTTTGGTGGCTAAGTCACTATTCCAATCACGCAACAGATATGGTATACTTGATTTAAAGAGTTAAATAAGGTAGAGTAGTAAGTCTATGCAAAGCGTAATACATGCAGTTGAAGCAAAATACAAAAAACACGCCGTCGTCGACGTTAAGTCTGGCGATACTGTAAAAGTACACCAGAAGATTAAAGAAGGCGCTAAAGAGCGCGTACAGATTTTTGAAGGTTTGGTTATTCGTGCATCACGCAAGGATAGTTTAACTAGCACAATCTGTGTACGTAAGATTGCAAGCGGTGTTGGTGTTGAAAAGACATATTTGTTGCACAGTCCTAACGTTATTAAAATTGAAGTTACCAAGCGAAGTAAAGTACGCCGAAATTACCTAAGTTACATGCGTGCGCTTACAGGTAAAAACGCTCGTCTTAGTAGTGTCGATTTTGACAAAAGAGGCGTTAACGATATCCCTGAACCCGTAGTAAACGAAGAAGTTGTTGCTGAAGACGCAAAAACTGAATAGTCAGACAAAAAGCTATAAAAAGCAAAAAAGCCCAGAATAACTGGGCTTTTTTAATGTCAAATAAATGACAAACGATTATCTGTACTAGTAACATCTAGCCAGATAAGCGATACTAATATTATGATAGGAATAGACGAGGTTGGTAGAGGTTGTTGGGCAGGTCCTTTACTTATAGTGGCCGCAAGACCAAAAGCAGATCTGCCTGCGGGTTTAAAGGATTCCAAGAAGCTATCTGCTAAACAGCGTGATAAGCTTTACCCTTTGATTATTGAAAGTTGCGACCTTGGAGAGGGTTGGGTTGGGCCAGACGAAATAGATAATATCGGATTAGCTCAGGCAATGATTCTGGGAGTTCAGAGAGCTTTGGATAATATCGAACCATCAAATGCCGAAGAGGTTATTATGGACGGCGATATAAACTACGTATCTAAGATTCCAGCCCACACTTCACTAAAAAGCAGAGCCGTCATTAAAGCCGACGACGAATACCCGATTGTGAGCGCCGCCAGTATCTATGCAAAAGTAAAACGAGATGATTATATGAGCAAAGCTAGTTTTGAGTTTCCTGGATATGGTTTCGAAAAGCATGTTGGTTATGGAACGTCTCAGCATCTGCAGGCGATGCAGGTCTTGGGCGTAGTCAAATTACACAGACTCTCCTTCAAGCCTGTCAAACAGATGCTAATAAATAGAGTGTAATGACAAACTATGCGAACGGTCACAAAGCAGAAGAAGTTGCTGCTAAATATCTAGAACGATTAGGCTATAAGATTATCGAGCGCAACTATCGAACTCGAATGTGCGAAATTGATATAGTGGCAAAACATAGAGACGTTATTTATTTTATTGAAGTTAAATATCGACTAAATGCTCAGCAAGGAGCTGGCCTCGACTACATAACAGACAAAAAACTTAGACAAATGCGTTTTGGGGCAGAAGTATGGCTGATTAATGATGGTTGGAATGGCGATTATAGACTATCTGTCATAAATGTTGACGGAATTGATTATACAGTCACAGATTTTATTGAAAGCCTAGACTACTAAATTTGATTCTTAAAGAAAGCTTTAACTTCTTTAAGGCTGCGCTTTTTCCAAGCAGATTGCCACTGTATCATCTCAATGCCTTGATTGTAGGTTCTCTCAAGCGTAATGGACATTCTTGGCAAGAAGAAAGCTTTGTATTCTTCTAGGAATTTTTCGTCGCTGAAGGCTCTACCAACATATACCGGCATTCTATAGAAGCTAAGGTCGCTGCCTAATGTTTTTTCTAGCCAATCCCAGTGTGTTTTGAGCCAGTCCCATGTCTGTTGTTTGGCGTGGCGATTAAGGAGGCTATAGGCGATCCAGTAGGTTATATCTTGTGCGCGAACATGGTCGCTGTCTATCATACTAAGTGCTTGGTCGATTATCTTTGGTTGTTTGAATCCAGTGAGGGCTGCTGAAAGCGTTACTCTCTCTTCGCTTAAGGTGGCCTCGTTGTGAAGTTTTAGGAGTTTATCGAACTCATCCTGGCCGCCTAGTCTGGCAGCAGTACCGTACACGGTTCCTCTAAGATCTGGATCGATGTCTATGCCTCGTTTTACTTTTCGCTGTGATGGATTAACTAGAAGATCGCTGTCAATTTCTTGATTGTGTTCTATCTTGGCAAATAATTCTAAACAGTGCTTAACAATTGTCGGTTCGTCAGCAGCTGATGCCATACCTAAGATAATTGGTCGTAGTAATTTGTCGAAGTGTGATTCTCCAGATAATCGTTCCCAGCCTAATCTTTTTAGCTGTGAGGCAATTAGCTTCCGCTTAAAAGGCTTCATATCTTCTCTTAATTCGTCGTCGTTCATAGTCATTCTAAGGGCGCCAATCGTCATGCTGATAGCGTCCCAGACGGCATAATTGTCCTCATTTTTGAAGTTACTTATAAAGTGAAGCATATCGGCAGTATCTGCGTAGCCGGCCTTAGCAGATTCAGATAAGTCAGATAATATACCAAGTCTGTCTATTGGTCCTAGATGACCCTTCTTGATTTGAGCGCCAAGTCGAACTAAGTGTGAACTATTATAAGTGGTACGATAAAATCCACTATGATTTTGATTAAGTTTGAACTCAGCAGTATCATGCACTTTAAATGTTTCAGTCTGTTTATCGAATAAATCTGGGAGTTTAGAATTTTTAGACTGTAGTGCAACTGGCCATAGAGTTTCTGGTAATTTGCTATGCGAAGGATTTGTAAAGAAGCGTTCCTGACTAATAGTTACAGAGTTGTTCTCTACTTCAGCTCTGACTAACGGGAACCCTGGTTGACTGGTCCAAGCGTCCATAAAATCTTTAACAGGCTTTTCTGACGCTTCTTCCATGGCGTCCCACAGGTCTTTGGTGTCAGTATTGCCGTAGGAGTGCTTCTTAAGATAATAGCGTAAACCGGTCTGGAAAGTTTTTGGCCCTAAGTAGCTGTGTAACATATGTATGGTGCTGGCACCTTTGGAGTAGCTGATGGCGTCAAATATAGAGCGAATTTCGTCAGGATGTGAAACTGGGACCTCAATAGGGTGAGTGTGCTCCAGGGCGTCGAGCTTAAGAGCCTGCTGCTGTTCATCAATTATAAACTGAGTCCACATCTTCCACTCAGGAAAGATATGATCAACTGCTAAGTATTCTATCCAGCTAGCAAAACCTTCGTTTAGCCATAAATCTGTCCACCAACGCATTGTGACTAGGTTACCGAACCATTGATGGGCTAATTCGTGAGCAACAACCATCGCCACGTATTGTTTGGTCGCGAGGCTGGTATTTTTTGGGTCAACCAATAGGGCGTGCTCTCTAAAAGTTATACAGCCCCAGTTTTCCATTGCTCCTGACGCAAAGTCAGGTAGGGCGATTAAATCACATTTAGGTAGAGGATAGTCGATGCCAAAATAATCATTAAAGAACTCCAAGCATTTAACAGCTACGTCTAGAGCGAACTTCGTGTGTTCGACATTATCTGGAGTAGCGTAAGCCCTAACTAGGACATTGTCTTTGGTTTTTTGCTCTAAGTAGTCGAGCTCACCGTAAATAAAGGCTAGTAAGTAAGTGGACATGTGTGGCGTGGTTTCGAAGGTCGTCTTAACTAATTCGACAGATTTGGCATTTTTGCTTGGTACTGGAACTTGTTTGGCGATTGGCGTATTGGCTAGAACTGCTTCGTTTGCTGGAGTAGTGAGGCTTAGTGCGAATGTAGCTTTTGCTTCTGGTTCATCAATACACGGGATAACTTCTCTGGCGTGGTGGCTTTCGAACTGAGTTGCGATTAACTTTTTGTCTATTCCATCGTGCTTAAAGAAACACGGGTATACACCGTTCATTTGCTTGGTAATCTTGCCTGTAAATTCTAGGGTGACGGTATATCGGCCTGGGTACTGAGTCTTAGGGGAATGTAGCCTAACTTCTGTGAAGCCTTCGTGGTGGTTTATGCGATCAATTTCAACTACTTCATCACCGTTTTTGTCGTGTCGCACTACTACGGCGGAAGTTATTTTTAAGCCTTTTTGATGAAAGGTTAGTCGTTGGTTTGGTTTACCTACTTTTTGCCCAGTTATTATGACGTTACCAGAAAAGGTCATTTTGTCTCTGTCAGGGATTAGATCAATGTCATAATTTTTGGGTACAAAGCCCGTGTATAATCTTTTTACAGTCTTGCTCATAGGGTTAATTTTAGCATAGACAGAGTGTGTAAAATTGACAATTTAGGCTGGGGATAGTAATATTATGTTGTACATTAGTCCGGCCAGCAGGTCGGATTTTTTAAGTTAAAGACTCTATCCAAACAATAATTCAAGAAAGGAATATAAAATGGAACTAGATATGAAACAACTAGCTGTTGCCGTTAAGGCTATAGCTGAGGAGAAAAACTTACCCGAAGAGGTAGTTCAGGAAATTGTCGAACAGGCTCTTGCGGTAGCTTATCGCCGAGATTACGGCGACAGAGAGCAAGAAGTCCGCGTTACTATGAACTTGAACAACGGCGAAGTTGACGCTTATATTACAAAAGAAATAGTAGACACTGTAACCGACAAGCAATTCGAAATTAGTTTTGGCGACGCTCAAGTTGTTCGTAAAAATGCTGCAGTTGGCGAAACAATAGAAATACACGAAAAAGTTAATGATTTCGGTCGTGTTGCAGCCCAGAATGCAAAACAACATATATTGCAAAGATTACGAGAAGCAGAGCGCGAAACTATTATGACTGAGTACGAAGACAAAATCGGTACAGTTATTAACGGTGTGGTCAGCAAGGTTGAGGGTAACATCGTCCGAGTAGAACTAGGAAAAGCTCAAGGAATTATGCCAAAAAGTGAGCAGATTCAGAACGAGCACTATTATCCTGGCCAAAGAATCAAAGTATTTCTAAAGGACGTTGAACGTGGATTCCGTGGACCACAATTAGTTGTGAGCCGTGGTAACAAAGAATTTATTGAATGGCTATTTAGAGCAGAAGTTCCAGAAATGGAGAACGGATCAGTCGAAATCAAGGGCATCGCTAGAGAAGCCGGTGTTCGCACAAAGATAGCAGTTAGCAGCTCAACTCCTGGAGTAGATCCAGTAGGTACATTCGTTGGTGGTCATGGTATGCGTGTAAATGCTGTCATGAGTGAAGTTGGCGAACAAGAGAAGATAGATATTGTAGTCTGGAATGAAGAAACTCGTGCATATATAACTAATGCTCTTAGTCCGACTAGAGTATCAAAAGTTACTTTAGACGAAGCTACCAAAAAAGCCACAGTGGTTGTGCCAGAAGATCAGCTAAGTATTGCTATCGGCAAAAGTGGTCAAAACGTACGCCTTGCAAGTAAACTTGCTGGTTATGACATCGACATTGTTTCAGAAAGCGAACAGCCTGTGTCTAAGACAGAGGCATCAGAAGTAAAAGTTACAAAACCATCCCTACCTAAGCTTAAGAAAAAGGAACAGCTGGAAAGCTCATTGCTAGAAGCTATTGAGGAACACGGAGAGTAAAGATGTCAGAAGAGCTTAATGGATATGAGCTCAGAGAATACGACGCGCTTGATTTAATCAGGTCGTTCGAAAATGACGAATTTCATAACAAATTAGGCGCTACTGTAATAATGACGTACTCGCTTCATAGCGAGGGTTACGACAA